>NZ_JBUEQR010000082.1:0-112703 GCF_054968985.1 Streptococcus sp. 1F3
TATGGGACTTTTTTTCTATACTCAAAAAGGCTCCATAATCTCTACAGTGGATTTACCCACTACAGAAATTATAGAGCCGACAATGTTATCTGGCTTCCTTTTATCTCATAAATACCGTTTAGCAATGGTCAAATCCCCTGCATAAGGTACCTTGGTATCATGGATGATTTGGTATTGGTCAGCGCCTTTTCCTGCAATGATGACGGCGTCTTGTGGGGTCTTGGTCATCGAAAGCGCGGTCTCAATCGCTCGTTCACGGTCCACGATAATCTGGCTTGTTCCGTCCATATAAGACTGAATTTCCTCTGCAATCGCTGCAGGATCCTCGCGGTTTGGGTCGTCTGCAGTTAGAATAACATAGAGGTCAGGATAGTGATTGAGAAGCAGACCGAAATCCTTGCGACGGCTCTCTCCTTTATTTCCTGTTGCTCCTAGTACCAGAATATTCTTTCCTGTTTGGTGAGTGCGGACAACATCAATCAACTTTCTGACACTATCACCATTGTGGGCATAGTCGACAAAGACTTTTGCTCCGTTTGTTTGAGTGAGAACCTCCATGCGTCCAGGAACACATGTTGCAGCAATACCTGATCGAATATCTGCTAAACTTGCTCCCAAACGCAGGCAGGCAAGTCCAGCTGCAATGGCATTTTCCTGATTAAAATGACCGATTAACTGAATGTCATAGTGACCTGATAGAGTACCCCCTACTTCAAAGGTAAATGCCTGAGAGGTTAGGATACAATTATCAGAATGCGGACCGTAGATATCATGAGAAATGCCCGTTATTTGCTCTTTCACAAGCTGAAAATGATCCATACCGCTATTTAGGATGACAGCCTTGCTGTTGTCCATTAAAAGACGTTTATGGTAAAAGTAATCCTCAAAATTAGGGTGCTCAATCGGCCCGATATGATCAGGACTGATGTTGAGGAAGACACCGACATCAAAGGTTAAGCCATAGACCCGTTTCATTAAGTAGGCTTGACTAGAAACCTCCATAATCAGATGGGTGCAGCCATTGGCAACGGCTTCTGCCATCATGGCAAAAAGATCTATGCTCTCAGGTGTGGTCAAGGCAGACTTGAAAAAGGTTCGCCCATCTAGAGTGGTGTTCATGGTAGACAATAGGGCTGGTTTGTAACTTTGCTGCAGGATGGAATAGGCAAAGTAGGCAGTAGTTGTCTTCCCTTTTGTCCCTGTCAAAGCAAGGAGTTTCAATTTGTCTTGTGGATGACCGTAAAATTCCATCGCAATCAGGCTCATCGCTTGCTTAATGTCATTGACAATGATAGCGGGAATACCCACTTTATAATCTTTTTCAGCAATATAAAAGCGAAGCCCAGCTGCAATAGCATGTTCGAGAAAGAGAGGCTTAAATTGGGCACCTTTGACGAAAAAGAGGGTCTTGCTGTCGACCGTGCGGCTGTCATAGCTAATCTGTTCAAATTGTTCTTGGTCTGGCCAGTTGTAGCTATAGGTTCCGGCATTTAGAATTTCGCGGAAATTATGGTCATTTTTTAAAATCGTTAATACAGTATCTAGTCTAATCATACTTCTATTGTAAACAGATTGGCAAAGATTGACAAGTAAGAAGCTATATTCACCGCTTGCTAGGTTCCATTTGAGCCTGCTCTTTCTTGCTCTGTCGTTTGTTTTTTGTGAGACAGTCGGTCTTCTTTTGGAAAGAACTCTCAAAGCTTGAAAGAGGAAAAGGAATTTTTTGTAGATAAAAAAGGGATAAAGATAGGGTATAGCGAAAAACTATACAGTTTTTTTAGAAAAGACTAAGGAAATTTCGTATCTTTTCATGAAAATTCTGCTTATAAATGCTAAAATAGCTATAAACCCCATAAAGGAGGAGTGTATGGTCAATTATAAGATAGATACCTTGTTAGCACATGCTGGGATTAACTCAGATGAAGCAACAGGAGCCTTGGTGTCGCCGATTTATTTATCTACGACTTATCAGCATCCAGAATTTGGTCAATCGACAGGCTTTGATTATACACGGACTAAAAATCCGACACGCTTGAATCTGGAGAAGACCTTGGCTGCTATTGAGCAGGCAAATTATGCCTTGGTGACGAGTTCGGGTATGGCAGCCCTGGTCTTACTTTTTAGCGGATTTCCAAATGGTAGTCAGATTGTGGCTGCACGCGATTTATATGGTGGTAGTTTTCGATGGTTCAATGAGCAAGAAGCAAAGGGGCGTTTTCAGTTTAGCTATGCTCATTCGGAAGAAGCACTTCTTTCCCAGATTACGGCTGAAACAGATTATGTCTTTATCGAAACACCGACCAACCCCTTAATGGTGGAGTTTGATATTGCTAAAGTAGCAGAAGTTGCCCATCATCATGGGGCAAAGGTGATTGTAGATAATACCTTTTACAGCCCTATTTATCAAAATCCGCTGTCTTTGGGAGCAGATGTGGTGCTGCATTCTGCAACCAAGTATCTCTCGGGGCATAATGATATCTTAGCTGGTGCCTTGATGACCAATGACAAGGATTTGTATGAGAGGCTCTTTTATGATCAAAATACGACAGGTCCAACCCTGTCCCCTTTTGATGCTTATTTACTGATGCGGGGGTTGAAAACCCTTGCTTTACGTATGGAACGCTCTAGCAAAAATGCCCAGAAAGTGGTAGACTTTTTACGCCAATCCCATCTAGTGCGAGAAGTTTACTATACTGGAAAAGGTGGCATGGTGTCTGTCAGGGTGATGGATGAGACAAGGATTCCAAGTATTTTAAACCAGCTAAGAGTGTTTACTTTTGCAGAAAGTTTAGGCGGTGTGGAGAGTTTGATTACCTATCCTGCAACACAAACGCATGCAGATATTCCTGCGGACGTTCGTCATTCCTATGGTCTGACCGATGATTTACTGCGCTTGTCTATTGGGATTGAGGATGCCGATGATTTGATTGCTGACTTGAGACAGGCATTGGGAGGGGAATGTGGAGACATTTGATTTTACAACACGACCGAATCGTTTAGCACAACATTCAGAAAAATGGAAAAAGAGTGAAGAGGAGCCGGATTTGCTCCAAATGTGGGTGGCAGATATGGATTTTCTTCCTATTGGGGAGATTCGTGAGGCTGTAAAGCGCTATGGAGATGAGTATATTTTTGGCTATACCTATGCTAGCGATGGGCTTTACCAGACGATCATTGATTGGGAAAAATCTGAGCATGACTATACTATCAAGCGAGAAGATCTGGTCTTGATTGAGGGAGTTGTGCCTGCGATTTCGATTGCGATTCAAGCACTGACCCAGGAGGGAGAAGCTGTCCTTATCAATACGCCAGTATATCCACCCTTTGCCCGCACCGTTAAGCTCAATAAACGAACCTTAGTCACCAACTCCTTAGTCCAGAAACAGGGGCGTTTTGAGTTGGATTTTGAGCAGTTGGAAAAGGATTTGATAGAGCATGAGGTGAAATTGTATATCCTCTGTAGTCCGCACAATCCTGGTGGTCGTGTGTGGAGTAGGAAGGAATTGCAGACCATTGGTCGCTTGTGTCAGAAGCACGGAGTTTTCTTGCTATCTGATGAGATTCATCAAGACTTGACCTTATTTGGTCATCGGCACTATAGCTTGAATACAGTAGATCCAGAGTTTAAGGAGTTTACGATTATTTTGTCGTCAGCTACCAAGACCTTTAACATTGCAGGAACCAAAAATAGTTTCGCCATCATTGAAAACAAAGATTTGCGAAAGCAGTTTGCTAGGCAGCAGCTAGCCAACAACCACCACGAAATTTCAACGGTTGGTCTTTTGGCAACGGAAGCTGCATTTTCTTATGGTAAACCTTGGTTGGAGGCACTGAAAGCTGTTTTAGAGCAGAATATTAACTACGTTGTGGATTATTTAGAATCGCATACCAAGATTAAGGTGATGAAGCCAGAAGGCACCTATCTTTTGTGGCTTGATTTTTCAGCCTATGGTCTAGCTCATGAGGAGATTCAAAGGATATTGTATGAAGAAGCGCGCGTGGTCTTAAACGATGGCTTGACCTTTGGTAAGGAGGGCAAATACCATGCTCGTTTTAATGCGGCAACACCGCTTGAGACTGTAAAGGAGGCTTGTAAGCGTATTGCGATAGCTTTCAGATAGGATTTTTTAGAAGAAGGAGATATGAAGATGAAATGGAAAAAGAAGACAATAGCAACGATTTTGGGACTGGGTATTTTTATTTTTGCCTTTCTCAATACATCCTTTGGCTGGCAGGTGTTTGGCTTATCGAGCCAGACCTTTGCGGCTCTTGCAACCTTAGCTGGTAGTTTGATTTTGTGGTTATTTGTGGCGACAGATTGGCCGAGTTTGCTGGCTTTGGTGAGTTTAGGTTTGATTCCAGAGATCACCTATAGTCAAGTTTCTCAGTGGTCTTTTGGAAATACAACCTTTGTCTTTTTGTTGTTTACCTTTGTGATGACCTACGCCTTGAATCAAACCTCATTTTTAAAACGAGTCACCTCAAAAGTTATTCATAGTCGCTTTGCCATGAGCCGGCCGTCACGCTTTATTACAGCTTTCTTAGGGGTTGTTCTTATCATGAGTAGCATGATTTCACCAACTGTGATTTTTATGTTCTTGCTACCATTATTTGAGGAAATGTGCTTGCAATTTGGTTGGAAAAAAGGAGATCGATCAGCCTCTCATCTTTTGATTGCGATGTTTATTACAATTGCAATTGGGACAGCCATGACACCGATCAACCATGTATTTGCAATTACAGCTATGGGGCTATATGCTGCTGTGTCCAAGTTGCCTATCAGCAATTTGCAGTACATGCAGTTTGCTGTCCCGGCAGGTCTAGCCCTCTTTCTCGTTCTCTTATGCTCAGTTCGCTTCCTATTCAAAATTGATAGCAAGGACATTCAGGTCAAAGAATTAGATAGTTTGACGGATTTAGCACCAGTTGACAAGCGGGAAAAATGGATAGTGGCTCTCTTTTTAGGAATGGTGGCGATGTGGTTGGTTCCCGAGATTCTAGCAGGGATTTCTCCTGCTTTTGCTGCTTTCTTTAAGCAGGCTGGAATTATGTTCCCTCCGCTATTGATGACAGCTATTCTGGCATTATTGAAGGTAGAAGGTAAGCCCTTACTGAATATTTCAGAAGCGATTTCAAAAGGGGTGCATTGGTCAAGTATGCTTCTAGTGGGTTCAACTCTCGCCTTAGGAACGGTCTTATCGAATGATCAAATCGGGGTGGTTTCCCTCTTAAATGAGCAGTTATCCTCCTTTGTAGTAGGATTGAGTCCAGTATGGATGGTGGTCTTCTTCGTTGTTTGGGCAGGTATTCAGACCAATTTCACCTCCAATCTGGTGACGGTTTCAGTCGTGACTACCATGGCGCTAACCATTTACCAATCAGCTGGTAGTCAATTCTCGGCTAATATTGCAGTCATCTGCTGTGCCATTGGTTATATGGCTTCACTTGCCTTTGTGACGGCACCAGCCATGCCTTATGTCGCTATTTCAATCGGTTCAGAATGGACCAATAGCCGTGATACCTTTCGATTTGGGTGTTGGATCTTACTTTGGAGTATCCTATCAGCTGTTGCTATTTTTTACCCACTTGGGCTACTCATCTTACAATAGGAGGAATAAAGGATGTTATCAAAACAAAGAGAAACCATCGATCGCATTGATAGGGAAATCGTAGGCTTGTTTGAAGAGCGGATGCAGACTGCTTTGGAGGTGGTTGCCATAAAAAAAGAACAGGGGCTTCCTGTGCTTGATAGTAGCCGAGAAGCACAGGTAATCGAAAAGGTATGTAGCTATCTCAAAGACGCAACCTTGCGTGAGCCATTGACGGAATTATACACGGAAATGATGCGCTTATCGAGGGCTTACCAGCAGAAGCAACTCGATGAATAGATTCTATTATTACACCTACACCTAAAGGGAGCTATAGTTGCCATTGGCTAATGTTGAAATATCTGTGCCTCTTTTATGACTTCGTAGCGTACGGCAAGGCGATGCTGATAAAGTTTGAAGAGCTTTTCGAAGAGTATGAGTCCCCTAGATGATTGGAGAAAGGGCGAACAATAAGGGAAGAGACTATAAGGAACTGCTCCCTCTATACCTCCCTTTGAAAAATCCAAGAAGCCTGCCATTTTGGCAAGCTTTTTTTCATATTTTTTGGTAAAATGGAAAAAACAAATAGAAGAGGTTAGATCATGGAGAAATTCCAAGTTATTGCACATCCCCTTATTCAGCATAAATTGTCTATCTTGCGCCGTACAGATACGCCTACCAAGGCTTTTCGTGAATTGGTCGATGAAATTGCGATGCTGATGGGGTATGAGGTGCTACGTGACTTGCCATTGGAAGATGTAGAAATCGAGACTCCGATTACCAAAACGGTTCAAAAGCAAATCGCTGGGAAAAAATTGGCTATTGTTCCAATCCTGCGTGCTGGAATTGGTATGGTGGACGGTCTATTAAGCCTTGTTCCAGCAGCAAAAGTTGGTCATATCGGTATGTATCGTGATGAAGAAACCTTGCAACCAGTTGAGTATTTGGTCAAATTACCAGAAGACATCGATCAGCGTCAAATCTTTGTCGTAGATCCTATGCTTGCGACGGGTGGTTCGGCTATTTTAGCGATTGATTCGCTTAAAAAACGTGGTGCAACCAATATCAAATTTGTCTGCCTTGTTGCAGCACCAGAAGGTGTTAAAGCCCTTCAGCATGCACACCCAGATGTGGATATCTTTACCGCAGCCTTAGATGAAAAGCTAAATGAAAAAGGCTATATCGTTCCAGGCTTGGGAGATGCAGGAGATCGCTTGTTTGGGACAAAATAAGAAAGCTATGGGGAAGAGGGAGAAAAATCGTGGTTTCGAAGGCTCGCCTTTCCCTTTTTATTGCTAAACTGGAATGGACATCAGCTACCGTTTCTCTTCTGATAGTTCAGGAAAATGAATAATAGATGAGGAGAGGTAATCGAAAATAAGTCTGTTGATTTGTTCCCAGACCTCACTTTCGAATAGTGGCGAAAGCGAGGATTCGAAAGAGGAAGGATTGAGAATGACAAGGGAGTGGACAGTCTCACTCATTCTGAACGTTTTTTATTTGACCTTTTTTGACTATTTAAGTATAATAATTTCAAAATTGAAAAGGAGAACACTATGATTCCTGTAGTTATTGAACAAACTAGCCGTGGGGAACGCTCGTATGATATTTACTCACGTCTTTTAAAAGATCGTATTATCATGTTAACAGGTCCGGTTGAGGACAATATGGCTAACTCTGTTATTGCCCAGTTGCTTTTTCTTGATGCTCAAGATCCGACCAAGGATATTTACCTTTATGTGAATACTCCTGGTGGCTCTGTTTCGGCAGGTCTTGCAATTGTGGATACGATGAATTTTATTAAGGCAGATGTACAAACCATTGTGATGGGAATGGCAGCGAGCATGGGCACAGTCATTGCTTCAAGTGGAGCTAAAGGAAAACGCTTCATGTTGCCCCATGCGGAATATATGATTCACCAACCAATGGGGGGTACTGGTGGAGGTACGCAACAAACAGATATGGCTATTGCGGCTGAACACCTACTTAAAACCCGTAATACCCTTGAAAAAATTCTCGCAGATAACTCAGGAAAAAGTGTCAAACAAATCCATAAAGATGCTGAGCGCGATTACTGGATGAGTGCCAAAGAAACGCTTGATTATGGCTTTATTGACCAAATTATGGAAAACAATCAGTTAAACTAAGATACGAGGGCGTTAAAAAAGCGAATGAAACTTAGGAAACATGGCAAGGAAGCATCGCCTCCTTGTCATGTTTATCTATTTTCCGAGCTTTTAGCCCGAGTTCAATTAAATCAAGATACAAAAGCCGTAAAGCGAGCAAAGTAAAAATAGGAGGTTGACGCAGGGTTCGATGAACCCAAGGGAACCTATCCTTACAGGATTCTCAACTGTAATCGGCTAAAGCCGAAACAGCTGCCTATCTTTTTTACCTAGCTTTTAGCCCGTGTTCAATTAAATCAAGATACAAAGGGCGTAACAAAAGCGAATGAAAATTAGGAATCTTGACGAAGAATTATCGATTCTAGGAAAGATTATCTATTTTCCGAGCTTTTAGCCCGTGTTCAATTAAGATGTGAGAGTGTTTGACACGGGTATCACTCGTTTTATTTCCAACCTTTAATAGTCTATCCAAGGGAATCAACCTGCTACACTATACTTGGGTAATGGGCGGTCTGCGAAACAAGGAGAATGTCTTAAAAGATGCTTGCAACTGGATTAAAAACAGTAGTGAGGTTAGAGATTTGTTGAGGTATCTGCTGAAAAAAGTGTCTTTCTCTTTAGAGCTTTTCTGTATCAAATGCCCTGTTTTTTGATATAATGGAAAGGAAAAGAAATGAAAGAGGAAGAGTATGGCATTTGAAAAGCAAGAACGGGTTAGTCTGACAGTCTATCTGCACTATAATCGTGATGCGAGAAAATTAAATCAGTACGGAGACATCATCTACCATTCTCGGCGCTTGCGTTACCTATTATTATATGTGAATCAGGAAAAGGTGGATAGTTTGATTACAAGCCTAAAGAAAGAAAAGTTTGTTAAGAAAGTGGTTCCATCTCGCCTGAAAGAATTGGATACTAATTTTGTCGGGATTTTATGGCGTCAAGAGGAAGAGAAAAATAGTATTTAAATTCTTTTTCTTTTTTTGTTGACAATTTTCTGATAATTCAGTATATTAGATACATCGCAAAAATGAAGAAAATTTTCAAGGAGCTTTTATGAAAATCAATAGACTTAAATTAGCAGTGGTTAGTTTTGCTTCTGCAGCGTTTCTTTCAGCATGTGGAACGGTATCAAGTACAAATGCCTCTGCCACTGGGACAGAATTAGGAGACACAATCAAAATTGGTTACAACTTGGAATTGTCAGGTAGCGTCTCATCTTATGGTCAAACAGAGAAGAACGGTGCAGACCTTGCAGTGAAAGAAATCAATGCTGCAGGCGGTGTTGATGGGAAGAAGATTGAAGTCATTGTAAAAGACAATAAGTCAGAAACAGCCGAAGCGGCGACAATTGCGACAAGTCTTGCAAGTGAAGGGGCAAATGTTGTCATTGGGCCTGCAACCTCAGCTACGTCAGGTGCCTCTATTGCCAACGTAACATTAGCGGGTGTACCAATGATTAGTCCTTCAGGAACTCAAACAGATCTCGTTGTAGACAGCGAAGGTAAGGTTCAAGATTTCTTCTTCCGTACGACCTTTACAGATGGCTATCAAGGTGAAATCATGGCAGATTATGCAACGAAAACCTTGAATGCAAAGAAAGTCGTGCTTTACTACGATAACTCCTCGGACTATGGTAAGGGTATTGCAGAATCTTTCCAAAATGCCTACAAGGGTGAAATTGTTTCAACGATTACATTTGCTTCGGGGGATAAGGACTTCCAAGCAGCCCTTACGAAATTAAAAGGACTTGACTTTGATGCAATTATCATGCCAGGTTATTACAATGAAACAGGCACTATCGTAAAACAAGCACGCGGTCTTGGAATAGACAAAGCGATTCTTGGCTCAGATGGGTTTGATTCACCATTGTTTGCAGAGTTGGCAACAGCTTCAGCAGCAAACAACATTTATTATCTATCTGCCTTTGTTCCATCAGCTAGTGATCGTGCAAAAGCCTTCCATGATGCTTATACAAAGGAATACGGTGAAGAACCATCTATGTTCTCAGCCCTTGCTTATGACTCAGTTTACATGGCAGCAGAAGCTTCAACAGGTGCTAAAAACTCTGTAGAAGTGAAAGATAGGTTAGCTGCCTTGAAAGATTTTAATGGTGTGACTGGTACGATGTCTATTGACAAGGACCACAACGTTGTAAAATCGGTCTATGTGGTGAGTTTGAAAGATGGCAAGGCTGATGCAGTCGATACAGTATCTTTGACAGAAGCAGCTAAATAAGGCTTCTTTAGAGAACGGTTATTTCTACGATACGGATATATGAAAGGAGTCTAGGACTTTTGTCCCAGACTCCCTTGCCGTGTATCGATACTCAAAATAGCCTCCATTCCCATTTTGATGTGAAGTGGCAGGCTGTTCCATATTTTAGAAAGTTTGGTGAATGCATGCTTCAACAGCTCGTCAATGGTTTGATTCTGGGTTCCGTTTATGCCTTGTTAGCCCTGGGTTATACAATGGTATATGGAATTATCAAACTGATTAACTTTGCCCATGGGGATCTCTATATGATGGGAGCCTTCATGGGATACTACCTTTTAAATCGATTAACCTTTATTTCAGACGGAGGTCTTCGCTTCTTTGTAACCTTGATATTGACCATGATTGGAACAGCTATTTTAGGAGTTGTCATTGAATTTTTGGCCTATCGTCCTCTCCGAAATTCGACCCGTATCGCAGCCTTGATTACGGCAATCGGTGTTTCCTTTTTTCTTGAATACACGATGGTGTATTTCTTTTCATCAGATGTCAAACCATTCCCTCAGGTTTTAAACGTAGTAAAATTCACATGGGGACCTGTTACAGTGGATAGTATCCAGCTGATTATTTTAAGTGTTTCTCTTTTCCTTATGGTCGCTTTGCAACTCATCGTTAAGAAGACCAAAATGGGGAAAGCGATGCGGGCAGTATCGGTCGATAGTGATGCTGCACAACTGATGGGAATCAATGTCAATCGTACCATTAGTTTCACCTTTGCCCTAGGTTCAGCCTTGGCAGGCGCAGCAGGTGTTCTACTGGGATTATACTACAATCAAATTGAGCCACTTATGGGGATGACCCCAGGTCTTAAGGCGTTTGTCGCAGCGGTTCTAGGTGGGATTGGGATTATCCCAGGTGCAGCGCTCGGAGGTTTTGTCATCGGGGTCATTGAAACCTTCACTTATGTGATTGAGATTGATCCTTTCCGTGATGCGATTGTATATATTGTCTTGATTATTATTTTATTGGTAAGACCAAGCGGTATTCTTGGTAAAAATGTGAAAGAAAAGGTGTAGCCATGGCAAGAAATGTAAAAGTAAATGCAATCTGGCTTTTGTTCTTACTAGCAGGCTTTGGGCTGATTCAAGGTCTTGTTGCAGCAGGTGTCTTGAATTTCTACTATATTCAGATTGTTCAACAAATTGGAATCAACATTATTATGGCTGTTGGTTTGAACTTGATTGTTGGCTTCTCAGGTCAATTTTCGCTCGGTCACGCAGGATTTATGGCGATTGGTGCTTACTCTGTCGGCATAATTGGAAAAATGATGCCGACATATGCAGGCTTTGCGATTTCACTTCTCATCGGAATGTTCCTTGCAGGGACCGTTGCCCTCTTGGTCGGTATTCCAACACTCCGATTAAAAGGAGACTATCTAGCGATTGCAACGCTTGGTGTTGCTGAGATTATCCGCATTTTTATCATCAATGGTGGAAAATTAACCAATGGTGCAGCAGGAATTATGGGAATTCCCCTTTTTACGAACTGGCAGCTGGTTTATGTTTTCATGGTGCTTACAACGATTTTCACTGTCAACTTCTTGCGCAGTCCTATAGGGCGGATGGTGATTTCCGTCCGTGAAGATGAAATTGCAGCAGAATCTGTTGGAGTAAATCCAACTAAAATGAAAGTGATTGCTTTTGTCTTTGGGGCGATGACAGCAGCTATTGCAGGTGGGCTTCATGCAGGATATGTAGGAACCATTGTACCAAAGGACTTTGCCTTTATGACCTCTGTCAATATTTTAATTATCATCGTCTTAGGTGGTCTTGGATCCATCACGGGTACTTTTGTAGCGGCAGTTGTTCTTGGGGTTTTAAATGTTTATCTCAAGAGCTATGCAAGCGTCAGCATGATTATCTACTCACTTGCTCTTATTTTGCTCATGATTTTCCGTCCAAGTGGTCTTTTGGGAACAAAGGAATTATCCTTTGCTCGATTCTTCAAGAAGAAGGAGGACGCGAAGTAATGGTACTTCTTGATGTAAAAAAACTAACCAAAAACTTTGGCGGTCTAACGGCTGTCGGTGATGTGACCATGGAGTTGCACGAGGGTGAATTAGTTGGCTTGATCGGACCAAATGGTGCTGGAAAGACAACCCTTTTCAACCTTTTGACAGGGGTCTATGAGCCAAGTGAGGGAACAATTACCCTAGCTGGAACGCTCTTGAACGGAAAGGCTCCCTCTAAAATTGCCTCGCTAGGATTGGGGCGGACCTTTCAAAATATTCGCTTGTTTAAAGAGATGACCGTCTTGGAAAATGTCTTGATTGGCTTGAGTAACCATGGGAAAAATCATATTTTTGCAAGTTTTTTCCGCCTGCCAGCTTTTTATAAGAATGAAGTTGCTTTACGTAAGAAAGCTATGGATCTTTTAAAACTCTTTGATTTGGATAAGGAGGCGGATACGCTGGCTAGAAATCTGCCATACGGTCAACAACGTCGGTTAGAAATTGTCCGTGCCTTAGCAACAGAACCAAAGATTCTTTTCCTTGATGAGCCAGCTGCGGGGATGAACCCGCAGGAAACAGCTGAATTGACACAGTTAATCCGTAAAATCAAAGATGAATTTCATATTACGATTATGTTGATTGAGCATGATATGAGCCTGGTGATGGAAGTAACCGAGCGGATCTATGTCTTGGAGTATGGACGGCTCATCGCCCATGGAACACCTGAGGAAATCAAGGTCGATAAACGTGTAATTGAAGCATATCTTGGAGGTGATGCCTAATGTCAATGTTAAAAGTAGAGGACTTATCTGTCCATTACGGTGTCATTGAAGCAGTGAAAAATGTATCCTTTGAAGTCAATGAAGGGGAAGTTGTCACCTTGATTGGTGCTAATGGTGCAGGAAAAACATCCATCTTGCGGACTATTTCAGGCTTGGTGCGTCCATCTTCTGGGAAAATTAGCTTTTTGGGAAATGAGATTCAACGCGTTCCTGCCCGTAAAATTGTAGCAGAGGGTTTGTCCCAAGTACCAGAGGGACGTCATATTTTTGCAGGTTTGACCGTTATGGAAAACTTGGAAATGGGAGCATTTCTGCGTAACAATCGTGAAGAGAATCAGGCAAATTTGAAGAAGATATTTGCCCGTTTCCCACGCTTAGAAGAACGGAAAAATCAAGATGCAGCAACCCTTTCAGGTGGTGAGCAACAGATGCTGGCTATGGGACGTGCGCTTATGAGCCAGCCCAAATTATTACTTCTTGATGAACCGTCTATGGGTCTTGCCCCGATTTTTATCCAAGAAATCTTTGACATTATTCAAGATATTCAAAGGCAAGGAACCACTGTTCTGTTGATTGAACAAAATGCCAATAAGGCACTCTCTATTGCAGACCGAGGCTACGTCCTTGAAACTGGAAAAATCGTTCTTTCCGGAACAGGAAAAGAACTCCTCGCTTCAGAAGAAGTCAAAAAAGCATATCTGGGTGGTTAAAACGTGGGTTACCCCACGTTTTAAGTTGGAGATGAGAAACGCCGGCAGGCGTTTTTCTTTATATCAAGGTCCAGTGGACTTTTTCTTCGATCTGAAACGGGTATTCTTTAGTTTTTTGTTGTCCAGAGGACGTTTTCATACTCCATAAAAATCAAAAGTAGACTAGCTTTCACAATTAAGAATTGTGAAAGGCTGGAAATGAGAGTAGCACCGCTCATTTCCTTCTAATCGAAGCCGAAGGTAGAACGAGCCTTCACCAAGGCAAGTTGACCAAGTATCCTGTTGATTTTTAAAGAGTATCAGCTTGGAAATGAGAAGCGCAGTGAAGTTTTTCTTCCTTAGCTGGTATGCCTTGCTATAGGTTGAAAATGGGAAGCAGGGTAAGTTCTTTTTCTTTATTAGCGCTTAGGCTTATACTTGTTTTGCAGATGTTCTTTTTTGAAAAATAGAGAAGAGAGAGGGGAAAAGGAAGCTTTTCCTTTTGTAGATTTCTCCTGCCTAATCTCTTTTCTTTTACTGAAAATAGCTAGGAATATGGTATAATAGGAATGATAGACAAAAGGAGCAACTATGCAAGAATTACAAAGAAAATTGGCTACTGAGTTTGGGATTGATTTTTCCGATTTGACCTTACTTGAGACAGCTTTTACTCATACGTCCTATGCTAATGAGCATCGTCTTCTAAAAATTTCACATAATGAGCGTCTGGAATTTTTAGGAGACGCTGTTCTGCAATTGATTATTTCTCGTTACTTATATCAGAAATATCCTCATTTTCCTGAAGGAGAAATGTCCAAGCTACGCTCAACCTTTGTGCGGGAAGAGAGTTTGGCAGGTTTTACACGAGCTTGTGGTTTCGAACCTTTTCTTCGTCTTGGTAAGGGAGAGGAGAAAACGGGAGGACGCAATCGTGATACAATCTTAGGAGACTTATTTGAGGCTTTTTTAGGTGCACTCTTGTTGGATAAGGGAGTAGAAGCAGTTGAGAATTTTCTCTATCACGTCATGATTCCACAGCTTGAAGTTGGGAATTTTGAACGTGTGACAGATTACAAGACACGCTTACAGGAATTGCTACAGGTAAATGGGGAAGTCATGATTCAGTACCAGGTTGTATCAGAGACTGGACCAGCCCATGATAAGTTATTTGAAGTTGAAGTCTTGATAAATGGCAAAGCTATGGGAAGAGGTCAAGGACGCTCCAAAAAGCAAGCTGAACAGGTTGCTGCAAAGAATGCAGTGGAGGCAAGAGGATAGATATGTATCTCAAATCAATTGAAATGCAGGGATTCAAGTCCTTTGCAGATAAAACAAAGGTTGTCTTTGATCGTGGGGTGACGGCAGTGGTGGGTCCCAATGGTTCAGGCAAGTCCAATATTACTGAAAGTCTTCGCTGGGCATTGGGGGAATCATCTGCTAAGAGCCTCCGTGGTGGCAAGATGCCCGATGTTATTTTTGCAGGAACGGAAAGTCGCAAGGCTCTCAATTATGCTTCTGTGATTGTCACCTTAGATAATAGTACTGGTTTTATCGCAGGTCGTCAGAAAGAAATACGGGTTGAGCGCCACATTTATCGTTCAGGTGATAGCGAGTATCTGATTGACGGGCAGAAAGTCCGTCTGCGAGATATTCATGATTTGTTTATGGATACAGGTCTTGGTCGAGATTCTTTTTCGATTATTTCCCAAGGTCGGGTCGAGGCTATCTTTAATTCTAAGCCAGAGGAGCGTCGCGCGATTTTTGAAGAGGCGGCAGGTGTCCTCAAATACAAGACCCGTAAGAAGGAGACAGAGAGTAAGCTATCACAGGCTCAGGATAATCTCGATCGATTGGAAGATATCATCTATGAATTGGACAACCAAGTGAAACCACTAGAAAAGCAAGCGCAAGTTGCTCGAAAATACTTGGAACTAGATGAAGAACGCAAAGGCTTGTATCTGAATGTCTTAGTGGCTCAGATTGATAAGGGGCGTCAGCTGATTGGTCAAAAAGAAGCAGATTTACATCAGACTAAGGCAGATTTAGCCAACTATTATGAGCAACGTGACCAGCTAGAGCTTGAGAATCAAGGTTTAAAGCACCAACGCCAGCAGCTGACTGCCCAGTTAGAGGGTGAGCAGGCTACCTTATTGGAAGTGACCAAGTTCATCAGTGATTTGGAGCGGAAGATTGAAGTCCGTCAATTGGAATCTAGTCAGAATGAAACGAGCCGTCAAGAGGCGCAGTCTAGGCTGCTAGACTTGGAAGAAAAGCATACGAAAACAAGGGAAATAAGAACTGAAAAGTCTGAACACTTGCTTCAGTTGCAGGAAGAATTGGCGAAATTGAAAGCTACAATGGCAGAAAAAGAGGCAGAGCTAGACTATTTTTCAGAAGATCCAGATCAGATATTAGACCATCTCAGAGAGCAGTATGTTACATTGCTACAAGCTGAGGCGGAGGTGTCCAATAGTCTAGCTAAAGTAGAACAAGATATTGCCAACCAGCATCGTTTAACGGAGAGCCAGTCAGAAGAGTTGATGCGTTTGCAGTCTGAACTCAAGGCAAGCCAATTGGAGGTAGACCACTTGCAGGCAAGTCTAGCGGAGGCAGAAACCCAACTGCAGGAATTGCTACAAGACTATCAAGATAGACAAACAGCCTTGGCAGATTTGGACAGGGAGTATCAGGCGAGCCAATCCAAGATGTTTGACCTGCTAGATCAATTAAAGATGAAAAAAGCACGTCAATCCAGTTTGGAAGCCATTTTACAGAACCATTCCAATTTTTATGCAGGTGTCAAGGCTGTCTTACAACAGGCTGATCGCATCGGTGGCATTGTAGGAGCGGTAAGTGCAAACTTGACCTTTAATATGGAGTATCAGACAGCTCTTGAAGTGGCACTTGGTGGAGCCAGCCAGCATGTGATTGTCGAAGATGAATCTACAGCAAAATCAGCCATTGCCTTTTTGAAGCAACACCGTCAAGGGAGGGCAACTTTCTTACCGCTGACCACGATTAAACCACGTCATTTAGCCACTCATCTCTTAAATCTATTACAATCCTCGACAGGATTTTTAGGTCTAGCCAGTGACTTGGTAGTGTTTGATACTCGCTTGGAAACGATTTTTAAAAATTTATTAGGAACGATTGCTATTTTTGATACAGTAGAGCATGCAAATCAGGCGGCACGAGCAACCAAGTTCCAGGTGCGTTTGGTTACGCTTGATGGTACTGAAATTCGTCCTGGTGGAGCCTTTGCAGGAGGAAGCAACCGCACCAACCATACAACCTTTGTGAAGCCAGAGTTGGATGCATTGGTAGAAGAAATCGCAGTTTTAAGCAAGAAATTACAGGAACAAGAACAGCTAGTTCGTACAAAAAAGGAAGCAGCAGACAGTATTCGCCAGTCTCTAGAAGAAATCAAAGAAGCTGGTGAGGAGGCACGTCTTGTTGAGCAACGGAGCCGCTTTTCTTACGAGCAATTGGTAGTCAAAGTAGAAGAACTACAAACCTTGTACGATATGAAAGCAGGTCAAGCGAACAATAGTATGCTATCTGATTTGCAAGATTTAGCTAAGAAATATCAGGGGCAATTGGCGGATTTTGCCGAGAAAAAAATCAAATTAACAGGTCAGATTGAAGAGATGAAGACCAACCGCCATGCTATTCAGGAGCAGGTACAGACCTTGCAGGAGGGGCTCTCAAGCCTAAAGGTCACCCAAAGCCAGTTGGCTAGTGAAGTGCGATTTGAGCAGACAGACTTGGCGCGTTTACAAGAAGAAGAAGCAAGGCTTGCGCATGAAATGGATCTGCTACAGGCTGTCATTGAACAGAAGGTAGAAGCGCAGGCTGATACGAGCATAGAGGTCTTGAATGAGCAATTGCTTGCAGCAAAAAACAAGCAGAACCAGACCAATCAGCTAATCATTCGTCTGAAATTGGAACTAGAAGACATAGAAGGACAATTTGAAGATATTCAGTCACGCTTGGATCAGATGCGTTTGAAGAATGATGAATTGATTCGCAAGCAAGCCAGACTTGAAGCAGATTATGAGCAGGAAGCAGGTCGCTTGAAGACCCTGCTGGCTAATCTGACAGAGCAGTATAAAATCAGTTTTGATGAAGCACAGAAAAAGGCAGAAGCCCTCGAAGATTTGCCTCGTGCTGAGCAGAGCTTAAAAGAATTGGAACGTGCTATTCGTGCCTTGGGTCCTGTCAATTTAGAAGCGATTAGCCAGTATGAAGAGGTTTATCAACGCTTGACCTTCTTAAATGAACAGCGTGAGGATGTCTTGTCGGCCCGCAATCTTTTGCTGGATACTATTCATGAGATGGATGATGAGGTGAAAGAACGCTTTAAGCAAACCTTTGAAGCTATTCGTGAGAGCTTTAAGCGAACCTTTCAGCAGATGTTTGGTGGTGGGTCAGCAGATTTAATCTTGACCAGCCCCGATATTCTTGTGGCAGGTGTAGAGATTTCCGTTCAGCCACCTGGAAAGAAAATTCAGTCCTTGAACTTGATGTCTGGTGGGGAAAAAGCCTTGTCAGCCCTAGCTCTCCTCTTTTCGATTATCCGTGTCAAGACGATTCCCTTTGTGATTCTGGATGAGGTAGAGGCAGCGCTTGATGAGGCAAATGTCAAACGCTTCGGTGACTACCTCAACCGCTTTGATAAGTCTAGCCAATTTATCGTGGTAACCCACCGCAAGGGAACGATGGCAGCGGCAGATGCCATGTATGGTGTAACCATGCAGGAGTCTGGCGTCTCGAAGATTGTCTCTGTGAAGTTGAAAGATTTAGAGAGGGAATAATATAGAAAGATGTCTTAAATCACAGCATGTGACAAAAAGAGACTGTATGGGGCTTCAGACAACTGGGGCAATGATTGTGATGCATACAAATGGTAGAAAACAGCCAGAACTGCGCTCATGTTTGAGAGCACTATCCCATCAACCTATTTGGTATAGGTAGTGGCACTCTTCATAAATAGGAACAATAGTTGGAAGAATGAAAGAGACTTGTAGACCAAGCCCAGATGCATATTTGCAAGAAATTTTAGAATGACCTTTTCTACCCACTTTCTTTTTTGGGTAATTCCCAAGCTAGGGTTAGGTAAAAAATAGGATAGAGATGTAAGCAGCTATTAGAACCAGAAATAGATATAGATATAGCAGAATGTTAGTAGGAGACAATAAGAATTATGCCAGTAAAGAAATCAGAATTATATTCCATCTTATGGGAAGCATGTAATAAACTGCGTGGAGGGGTGGAGCCATCACGCTATAAAGATTATGTATTGGTGCTTCTATTTTTCAAATATGTTTCTGATAAGTATAAGGGACAGAAGTATGCAATCTTTACAGTTGATGAGAAAGCATCATTTGATCAACTTGTCAATTTAAAGGGAAAGAAAAATATTGGAGAAGAGGTTGATAAGATTATTCAATCTTTCCTTGAAAAAAATGGTCTTGTTGGTTTGTTACCCGATGTGAGTTTCAATAATCGAACAGAGCTAGGAGAGGGAAAGGAGATTGTTGATAAATTAACGAGCTTGATTTCTATCTTTGAAAACCCTGCGCTAGATTTCAAATCGAACCGAGCAAGCGGCGATGATATTATTGGTGATGCTTATGAGTTCTTTATGATGAAATTTGCCCAAGAATCAGGAAAAAGTAAGGGACAATTCTATACGCCAAGTGAGGTGTCTCGTGTTGTGGCAAAGCTGATAGGAATCAATAATATCAAAAAAGAGATTGGGAAAAACTGGGATTTATATGATCCGGCATGTGGTTCTGGTTCTCTGCTTATTCGAGCAGCAGATGAGGCTCCAAAAGATGAAAATGGCGATTCCATTGTTTCTATCTTCGGTCAAGAGAAGTATCGAGATACAGCAGGTCTAGCAAAAATGAACTTCATCTTGCATAACAAGAATACTGGAGAAGTGGAATCAGGGAACACCTTATCTAACCCTCGATATACGACAGAGTTCAATGAATTGAGAAAGTTTGATTTTATCGTTATGAATCCTCCTTTTTCAGATAAAGATTGGACAGCTGGTTTAAATACGGCGGATGATACGTATAAACGTTTTGATGGATACGGGACTCCACCAGATAAAAATGGCGATTATGCTTGGTTTTTACATGTTTTGAAATCTTTAAATGCAAATGGAAAGGCAGGGATCATTCTTCCGCACGGTGTGTTATTCCGTGGGAATGCGGAGGAGACAATACGAAAGGAAATCATTGCTAGAAAGTATATTAAAGGAATAGTGGGCTTACCAGCGAACTTATTTTATGGGACAGGTATTCCAGCTTCAATTATTCTGATAGATAAAGAGAATACTGAAGAAAGAGAGGGAATATTTTTTATCGATGCTAGTCGTGGTTTTAAAAAGGATGGTAATAAAAACCGATTACGAGAGCAGGATATTGAAAAAATTGTCCAAACTTATCAACACCAAACAGAAATTCCAGGGTACTCTCGGTTGGTTAGCTATCAGGAAATCGAAGAAAGAAATGCCTGTAATTTAAATATTCCACGCTATATCCAGGCTCTTGAGGAAAGTCGTCCCCAAAGTATTCAACACCATTTGCAGGGAGGGATTCCGAAAGAAGATGTGGACGCTCTCGAAAAATTATGGAAATTATCTCCAAAGTTGAAGGGTAAAATATTTGACTATCAACAAGAAAGCTATCATCTAAAAGGTGAGAATCTATTTCTCGAAGACTTAATCATGAGCGATACTCATATTATAGAGGAAAAGCAGCGGGTAGAAAATCTATTTTCTAAATGGGCTACTGAGATCTCTCGTTCTTTAAAGGCAATTGATGGGAATACATACCCTAAAGATCTGATTCAAGAGCTCTCTCTTAAGTTATTACATCAGTACTCAGATAATAAATTACTAGATCCTTATTTTGTATACGATTGCCTCTTAAACTATTGGAATGAAACCATGCAAGATGATGCGTATATTATTAAATCAAGTGGCTATGAGGCAGCGAGGGAAGTAGAAATGGAGTATAAGGAGTCTAAGGGAAAAGTAACGAAAACGATTCATCGTTTTGAGGGCTTATTGATTCCGACGAATGTTATTGAAAAAGAGTACTTCAGATCAGAACTAGAAGAACTTGCTGTTTTAGAGGAAAGTGTAGCCACTATCGAATCAGAACTGGATAGTCTACGAGAAAAAGAAAGTGAAGATGGTGGATTACTAGTAAACGTCTTAAACGCTAAGGGAGATGCTATTCCGAAAGTGGCTTTAAATGCACGTTTATCTGAATTGGAAAAACTGAAAGTTTCTCATACAGTAATAGTATTGGAAGAAATACTTGAAGCCTTAGCTGAGAGTAATACACGAAAAATGGAACAACTGATTCAGGAAAATGATGATTTGAATCAGTTTGATCTTAGGAATAAAAATAATTCAATTGGTAAGCAAAAGGTGCAGATAGCTCTTAAGTTAGCTAAGCAAGAGGCTAGAGTTCCAGAACGATATGTAGACGAGTATGAGGCTTTGTTAAAGTATCGGAATAAACTGCGTAAAAAGGAGAAACTTGAGAAAGAAATAAAAGAGTTGCGAACTGTATTGGATAACAAAGTCATGGCGAAGTATGGAGAATTAACGCTCGAAGAAATAAAAGACTTGTTATTGAATAAAAAATGGTTTGCAAGTGTTAAAAGGTATATTTTAGAAGGAGTCGTTCAAGAGTTGGATGCCTTGGCAAGCAAGGTTACTGTAATTGCTGAACGTTATGGTCATACCTTAACTGAATTAGAAGACAATGTCTTACAATCAGAAAAAGCTGTTAAAGTAGCTTTAGAGAGGATGGGATATACATGGTAGACTATCCGAAGGACTGGACTTCGAACTATTTAGGTAAGGTTTCGACTATTAAAACTGGTGATAAAAATAACGAAGATAAAGTTGCAGGAGGAAAATATCCATTTTATGTTAGGTCTAAAAAAATAGAGTGGATAAATTCTTTTGGTTACGATACTGAAGCTATATTAGTTCCTGGAGATGGAAACATAGGGTCTATTTTTCACTATGTAAATGGTAAGTTTGATGTACATCAACGAGTTTATGTTATCAGTAATTTCAGCAATACAGTAAAAGCAATCTATATTTATTGGTATCTTTCTTATTTCTTTAGAGAACATGCATTGAATCAAACTTCTAAGGCAACTGTTGATTCTTTAAGACTACCAGTATTTGAAAAATTTGAGATTTATTTTCCAGAAATTTATGAACAAGAAGCTATTGCTGAAGTTCTGTCGTCTTTCGATACCCACATTGATAATCTAGCTAAACTCATTGAAAAGAAGAAGCTGATTCGTGATGGAGCAGTGGAAGAATTGGTTACCGGCAAGAGGCGACTGGCTGGATACGATGGGAAGTGGCACACCTCTACGATAAAGGATGTAATAGAGGTAAAAAGAGGGGCATCTCCCAGACCTATTGAGAATTTTATAACGAGTGGTGTTGGAGTTAATTGGATAAAAATAGGTGATGTAAGTATAGAGAGTAAATACATTGAGAAAACAGCTGAAAAGATAACATTTACTGGAGCTGAAGATTCAGTTAGAGTAAATTCTGGTGATTTTCTTCTTTCTAATTCTATGAGTTTTGGTAGACCGTATATTCTAAAAATAGATGGTTGTATACATGATGGTTGGTTAAAATTGAGTGAATTTGAGAATACTTTTATTGCTGATTATTTATATTATCTGCTTGTTATTCAAAAAACAAAAAAACAATATGAAATTTTTGCCTCTGGGAGTGGTGTACAAAATTTAAATAAAGATATAATAGCAAAAGTAGAGGTTACATATCCTTCGGATGAAAAAGAACAACAAGCTATCGCGAATATTCTCACCGCTATGGATGAAGAAATTGAAAATTTGGAGAAAGAAAAAGAAAAATATCAACAACTTAAGCAAGGTGCAATGGATGATCTGTTAACAGGAAAAATTCGTTTAATATAGAGAGGAGGAAGCACGATGATGGTAGATAAAGAGAGAAAAATCCAAGATAAAGTGATTCATTGGTTTCAGCAGGATTTGGGGTATCGCTACCTTGGGAATCTAGAAGATCAAAAGAATAAACCAATTAAAGAGGAGCTACTAACCAAAAATCTTCAAAAACGCGGGTATACAAGTGATTTGATTACAAATGCTATTTCTGAATTGCAAAAGGTGGTGAACCATGGTGCCAATAGCTTGTATCAGGTAAACCAAAAAGTATACTCTTACTTGCGATATGGGAAGGCTATCAAAAATAAAGAACATAAGGATATTACCGTTCATTTTATCGACTGGTCTAACATAGAAGCAAATGACTTTTCTATTGCTGAGGAAGTCACGATTGTCTGTAAAGACGGAAAGAAAACCAAACGACCAGATATTGTCCTTTATATCAATGGGATTGCCGTAGTAGTTCTAGAATTGAAACGTTCAATAGTCAGTCTAGAAGAGGGAATTCGTCAAAATCTAGAAAACCAAAAAGAAGACTTTATTCGTACATTTTTTGGACCAGTCCAATTGATACTTGCAGGTAATGAAGCACAGGGGATTCGTTATGGAGTTATTGAAACACCTGCCAAATATTACTTGGAATGGAAAGAAGATGAGACTGCAGAAGATGAATTATCCCATGAGATTCGTAAGTTGCAAGCTCAAAATCAATACAATAAATTACGGAATGGTTTGCTCTCTTTGTGCCATAAAGAAAGGCTACTCTCGTTAATCCATGATTTCATGATTTTTGATGCAGGTCGAAAGAAGACAGCAAGGCATAATCAGTATTTTGCGAACATTGCTGCACGAACTCGAATTTTAGAAGGTGAAGGCGGTGTTATTTGGAATACGCAAGGATCTGGGAAATCTCTATTGATGGTTTGGTTATCCAAATGGATTCGTGAAAATATTGATAATAGTAGAGTAGTCATCATTACAGACCGAGATGAACTCGATTCACAAATCAAGGATTTGTTCCATAATGTAGGGGAGACAAAGATTCGACGGGCATCAAGTGGCAGTGATTTGCGCCGTTTACTAAATGGGACGGAAGCCAATATTATTTGCTCCTTGATTCATAAATATGGGCATCATACTTCTGAGCGCACCGATATGGCAAATTATGCTAAGTCACTACTAGAAAATTTACCAACCAATTACTCTGCTAAAGGGAATATTATTGCTTTTATTGATGAGTGCCACCGAACAAATTCTGGAAAACTTCATAAAGCGGTAAAAATATTAATGCCGCATGCTATTCTAATTGGTTTTACAGGAACACCATTACTTAAAGGGGATAAGCGTACGACAATTGAAACATTTGGTTCCTTTATTCATACTTATAAATTTAACCAAGGGGTTGAAGATGGAGTCGTTCTTGACCTTCGCTATGAAGCCAGAGATATTGATCAACATTTATCAGATAAAGAACGTGTCGATCAATGGTTTGAGATGAAGACAAAATCACTAACAGACAAGGCAAAACAGCAATTAAAACAACGCTGGGCTACAATGAATAAACTGTATAGTTCTAAGGATAGGTTAGAAGTGATTGTGCAGGATATTATATTTGACATGGCAATCAAGCCACGCTTACAAAATGATCGTGGAACAGCTATGCTTGTAGCCAATAGTATATATGAAGCATGTAAATACTGGGAATTGTTCCAAAGTAGAGGATTTAGGAAGTGTGCAATTGTTACTTCTTTTGATGTGAATAAGCGTAATGTAACGCTTGATTTGGAGGAATCAGGAGAAGAAGATTATAAAAAATCGATTTATGAACGAATGCTTCAAGGTAAGAAGTTAGAAGAGTTTGAAAAAGAGGTTAAGGAGTTATTTAAAAAAGAGCCTAGCAAGCTGAAACTGCTGATCGTGGTAGACAAGTTATTGACAGGATTTGATGCTCCTAGTGCGACCTATCTTTATATTGATAAAAAGATGCGTGATCATGACTTATTCCAAGCTATCTGCCGTGTTAATAGACCAGATGGAGAAGATAAGGATTACGGGTATATTGTAGACTACAAAGATCTTTTTAGAAATGTTCAGTTGGCTATGCATGACTATACAAGTGGCGCTTTTGAGGACTATGATGCAGAAGATGTAGAGGGATTACTAAAAGATCGCTTTGATGAAGCTAAAGCTGAAATGGAAATAACGCTTAAAGCGCTAAGAGATCTATTGAGTCATGTGGGAGACCCTCTGGAAGATAGTGCTTATCGTTCCTATTTCTGTGATGCAGAGACAGAAGAAGAGGCTGAAATACTTAGTGATAAACGAGGGGTATTATACACTTTGACAGCCACCCTAACACGTTCATTTACGAATTGTTGTGAAAAACTAGAAAGTGAATATGGGTATACTGAAGGGCAAGTCAATGATCTACGTGAAGAGATTGCCTTTTATAATCACTTAAAGACAATGATTAGAGTTGCAAGCAGTGATTATATTGACTTAAAACCATATGAAGTGGATATGCGTTACATTCTAGATACCTATATCAAAGCGGGGTCTTCTGATACGATTAGTAAATTAGGGGATAGAACACTTGTGGAGTTACTATTAGAAAGTAGAACAACAACTCCGGTAGAGACCATAGTCGATAGTTTATCAAAAGATGAACGAACAAAAGCAGAAATAATTGAGGGGAATCTGCAACATGAAATCGTCAAAAAAATGACTTCTAATGCTGTTTATTATGGTAAGTTATCTAATATTTTGAGTGAATTGATTGTTCAGAGAAAAAGTGAAGCGATTAGCTACGCAGAGTATTTGCGACAAGTGGTAGAGCTTGCGAATAATATTCTTCATCCTGAAAATAATGAAGATTACCCTAGTGATATAAAAGAATCCTCTGCAAGGCGATACTGGTATGACAAGTTTAATCGGGAGAAATATTTTGCAATAGAGCTAGATGAAACTATTCAGTCAGCGATTGAGTCAGGTTGGAGAAGAAATAAGCAAAAACAAATGAAGATTAAGATTGCGATAGCGAAGTTTTTAGAAAAATTTGGTGGTGATGATGCGGAAGTAGAATCGCTAGTTGAAGAAATCTTTGAACAAATAGGGCAAGAGGAAGAGTATAATGTCTAATCATAGAGTCATCGGTGGTATACCTGTTATGCTTATAAAAAAGTCTAATGTAAAGAATCTTTATATTCGTATTACTCCACCTAAAGGGGAGGTGGTAATTAGCGCTCCTTCCTACGTTTCTGACGAAGAAATTCATCTATTTGTATTGAAAAAAGTCTCCGAAATTACCAAAGTTAGGAATAAAATGCTCTCTCAAGAAAGACATACGGAGCGTTATTATGTATCTGGGGAAGCGCACTATTTGTGGGGGAAACCTTATATGTTGAAGGTGATGTATGGCGAAAAATCTAGTGTAGAGAGACTACCAGATAGAATTATTCTAACTGTACCAGAGGGTGCAACAACTGAGTTTAGAAAAAAGACTTTAAACCAGTGGTATCGGTTAGAACTATTGCGTGTATTAGATTCAATTGTTAAGAAATATGAAGATAAAACAAAACTACAGGCGAGTGAGTATAGGATAAGGTGTATGCGAACCAAGTGGGGGAGCTGTAATGTCTTGGAAAAAAGGATTCTGCTGAATCTACACCTTGTAAAAAAACCAGTTGCTTGTTTAGAGTATGTATTGGTCCATGAACTAGTACACCTAGTGGAGAAGAATCATACCAATAGATTTTATGCCTTACTTGAGGAGTTTTATCCCAACTGGAAGCAAACGATCAAGATATTAGAAGAAATGCCACTAGATTATATAAAATAGGAAGGAGGAAGTCGCCTATTGAAGAGAAAAGTGTCTCCTAGTGACGTTTATGATATCAATAAAAGGACGGGGGCTCTGATATTAGGAAAAAATCGATTAGATGATTTTGCAACCAATTATTTAAGGAAGAATTGTCCGCAAGCATTGGAGACTCCTATGCCCTTACCTGTTTCCGAAATTTTAAAAAAGAATAATTTAATTGTCAAAGAGACCATGTTATCTCCTACTTCTGATATTTTTGGTTGTTGCATGTTGTTGGATGGAAATGTCAGAGTATTCAATGAAAAAACAAGGGCATATGAGGATACTTTCTATCCAAAAGGAACGATTTTGATTGATCCACAATCCGATGATTCCGATGGAGAAAAGATGCGAAGAAACACACTAATTCATGAGGCAGTTCACTGGGAAAAGGATAAGGTGTATTTTGAAATTTTGCATTTAAAACAACATACGGATACGATTTATCCTATTATGTGTCGAAATTCAGAAAAATATGATACTCCTCCTGAGGGGAAAAAAACACAAGAGAATCAACTAAGGATTCTAGAGTGGCAGGCACATCATTTAGCTCCAAAAATTTTGATGCCTAAAGTAACATTTGGACAAAAAGTTCAAGAAATGATAGGACAGGTTTCCTCCAGTTGGGAACTAATCTGTGTATTGAGTGATTTTTTTCAGGTAACTAGAAGTTCTGTAAAGTATCGATTGATTGAGGTGAATCTTGACAAGAAGCTGGAGCAGTTTTCAGATTTTCATGATGTATTTAATGATTCATATGCTACCAAAGATTATATTCCATTGACTAGATTAGAGGCTGTTGAATCACTGGAAGCAAATCTAACATTAAGGAAGTGGATTGATACTGGTCGTTATCTATTTGTTGATGGTTACTTTGTTATTGCAGATCCTCGAAATATCATTTTTAAAAATGGTGAATTTACATTAACCTCTCGCGTGAGACGAAATCTTGGACGATATGTTATCAATATTCAAGAACGAAGAGTTTTTTCCAAAGGAATCGGATATCCTGATAGGTTTATTTGCTTATATCGGCTTTTAGAAACAGAAAGAAAGATGTTGATTTTTGCTGAGGAAAACCAGTATAAGCTTGAAAAAGAACACGCAGATGAAATTTTTGATACAGCAACTGCTAGCATATCTGCCTATGATGTAGGTACTGAATTAGACCTTATTTCAATGTTAAAAGATCCCCACAAGACAGTATGTCAGTGTTTATGGTATTTATTCGAGAAAAATGATTGGCAGTATCCAGCTAAATTTACGAAAGAAACATTACTCAATGAACATTGCCATGAGCGTATCAAAAATGATAATGCTAATAATATGGAATTAGATATCCTGTTAATTATCTGTATTGCTTTAAAATTGAAGCCTAGATTGATAGAGCTCTTTTTTAAACTATCAAAGAAGCAATTAGATGATAATGCAGATTCCTTCCTTACGATTATGTATCTATTGGATAAAATTCCAGACATCTCTATTGAAGAACTGAACATTATCTTTAAAAAAAGAAAATCGGAACTGCTTGGAAGTGGGAAAGGACGATAAATTAAATAGATCGTCCTTTGGTTTTACGGGGTGTCAATTCTGCTGTTGGAGTGAAAACTAGCCTTGTCCATGATGATGAGACGATGTTTTTTAAGTCAGATAGCAATCGAGTAAGGACTATGTCAATGACTTTTGCTTGATAGTATATTTAGAAATTATTTTGTAATCTCTTTCATTATATGCTAAGATATAAATAGGTAAAAGGTTAAGAAGTTCTTTTATCCCAAAACACCAGCCTTATGAATAAGGTTGGTAGCTATGGAAAATCGTCATAAAAAGGCATCTGAGCATCTAGCTATTACTGTACCTTATTTAAAGAATAGTTAGATAGGGTGAAAGCATTTTTTATGCAAGAAATACCATATACTTTAAATTTAAATTAAATGATTATAGCATTGGTCACTGTAACGATGGAGTTGTTTTAGCGTACATAGAGGAGAAATTAGTATGACAATTAAGTTGATTGCCTTAGATTTAGATGGAACCTTGTTGACATCTGATAAGCAAATTTCGGCAGATAATAAAAAGGCTCTTCAAGTAGCACGAGATAAGGGAGTACATGTAGTCTTGACGACTGGTCGCCCTTTAAAAGCGATTGAGCCTTTCTTGGAAGAGCTAGATCTTCTAGGGGAAGGGAATTATTCAATCACCTTTAACGGTGGCTTGGTGCAGGAAAATACGGGACGTGTCCTCGATAAGATGGGATTTGGCTTGGAGGAAGCTCGAACCATTCGAGCTGTTACCCAAGAATTGGGGCTTCCTCTTGCCTTATTGTTTGGGGGGACAATTTATACCTTACCATCTGAGGAAAAGTCCCTCTATGCTGTTTTAAGTCCCTTGCTAGATGCAGTTGATATTCATGATGCTGATTTGCCAGACATCACCTATAATAAGGCAGTCACGGCCATTGATGCAGCCTATTTGGATGAGCGGATTCCTCAAATACCAAAAGAATTGCATGATCAGTTTGAGATTTTTAAATCACGGGATATTCTGTTGGAATGGAGCCCTAAGGGAGTTCATAAAGCGAATGGGCTTGCAAAATTGATCCAGCATTTGGGAATTGACCAGTCAGAAGTAATGGCTTGTGGTGATGAAGAAAATGATTTGAGTATGATTGAGTGGGCTGGTTTAGGGGTAGCAATGGCAAATGCTTGTAGAGAGTTAAAGGAAGTCGCTCAAGTCGTCTTACCATTGACCAATGATGAACATGGTATCGCCTGGGCAATTGAGCAATACATAGTAAGTGAGGAATAAAATGGGACTATTTGATCGATTATTTGGAAGAAAAGAAAAGAAGGAAGAGCCTATCCATGACGAAATTCAGGCAAGTCCTGAGGGTGAAGGCGTAGAGGGAGCGACCATTGCTCCAGAGCAGGTTCATGATACAGCTGAAAATCCTGACGACCTATCAATGCTTAAAGAGGAAACAGTAGCTACGCCCCTAGAAGAAGCTAGAGCAGTAGGACAGGTCATTTCTGAAGCTGCTGAGAACCTATTGGAGCTTCACCAAGAGCCAGGCAGGGACTTTGTGGCAGAGCATGATGCTACTGAGGAGACTGTTGCTGGTCATGTGGCAGAAGAGCAGGCTTCCAATCAGGCTAAAAGTGACCAGGTAGAAGCAAGGACGACCTCTCAGTCAGTAGTTGAGAGCGAGGACGAAAAATACCAACGAACGTTGAAGAAAACACGGACAGGATTTGGTGCCAAACTCAATGAATTTTTTGCCAATTTCCGTTCGGTAGATGAAGATTTCTTTGAAGAATTAGAAGAATTGCTGATTACTAGTGATGTGGGTGTGCAAGTGGCTTCTCACTTGACTGAGGAACTACGCTATGAAGCTCGTTTGGAAAATGCCAAAAAACCGGATGCCTTGCGCCGGTTGATTATTGAAAAATTAGTTGACATTTATGAAAAAGACGGTCAATTTAGTGAACAGATTGCGTTTCAAGACGGTTTGACGGTCATGCTTTTTGTCGGCGTCAATGGTGTTGGAAAGACGACTTCTATTGGTAAACTAGCCTATCGCTACAAACAGGCAGGTAAGAAAGTCATGCTAGTTGCAGCAGATACTTTCCGTGCAGGTGCTGTAGCCCAGCTTGTTGAATGGGGGCGCCGTGTTGATGTCCCTGTTGTGACAGGACCAGAAAAGTCTGACCCAGCTAGTGTGGTCTTTGACGGTATGGAACAAGCTAAGACAGAGCAGGTGGATATTCTCATGATTGATACGGCAGGTCGTTTGCAAAACAAAGAGAACCTCATGGCTGAATTAGAAAAGATTGGTCGTATTATCAAGCGTAGTCTGCCAGATGCACCGCATGAAACCCTATTAGCGCTAGATGCTTCAACGGGTCAAAATGCTCTTGTCCAGGCTAAGGAATTTTCAAAAATTACGCCCTTGACTGGTCTAGTCTTGACCAAACTAGATGGGACTGCCCGAGGTGGGATTGTCCTTGCTATTCGTCAAGAATTAGAGATTCCAGTGAAGCTCATCGGATTTGGAGAAAAGATTGATGATATTGGTGAATTTCATTCTGAATCCTTCATGAGAGGTTTATTGGAGGGGTTAGTATAACTATTTTATACTCTTTAAAAATCAAAAGGATACTTGGTCAACTTGCCTTGGTGAAGGCTCGTTCTACCTTCGGCTTCGATTAGAAGGAAATGAGCGGTGCTACTCTCATTTCCAACCGTTCACCATTCTTAATTGTGAAAGTTAGTCTACTTTTGATGTTTATTGAGTATAAGAATAATGAAAATCTTTGAAACGCTGTTACTCCAATATTTCGAGGATTTTTTTGATTTTGGGGTTATCGTTCTGTAGTAGGGGATCTGATTTTGACGATAAAGAAAAAGATTGAAAAATTGTCCGGGGAGGACTTTTTTCAATCTGGGGCTGGTTCTTTTCTACCAGTCTTTTTAACTTTTTCTTCCTTTTTTCAAGAGAGCTTCAATCCAGTCGGGAGCGTAGGCAGATGTACAACCTTTAGCCACCTTCATATCAGCATAGACAGCTAATGTACGTCCAATCGCTATCCCTTGCTCCAAATAGTCTGGATAGGCAACAGCTATTTCAACCAGGCATTGGTTCATGGTCCATTGGACGGGTGGTGCTACCGTTTGTAAGTGATCTTTAATTGTCGAAAGTGTTGCTTCAATTTCTTCTGGCTGGGCCTTCCTACTTGCGAAATACTTTCCTTTCAGTATCCAACCTAGGCGTTGAAATAGAGGAGAGGCAGATTGGAGTAGTTCTTCTTCCCAATTTCTTCTATCTGCTCGCTTGCTGAGAATAAGGCTGGTGAATTTATCAAGAACCTGTTGTGAGATGGTATCATCTAGGCAGGTTCGAATCGTTTCTTCTGTTAGCTGATTTGGTTTTCCTTTAGCAATTTGAATGGCCAGATACTGGGCCTCTAAAATTTTTGTTTCCCATAGAGGGAGTACAAGCTCAAATTGATGGGGATAGGATTTGGCGAGGCGGGAGATAACCCCCATAGGGACGCCATAGTAGGGCTGTTTTTCCTGGATTTTTTCATAGCGTTTAAGAGTGCCAGCATGGCTAGCACTCTTAAGCTCGTTTAAAATGGTATGAATAAGTATCATTATTTCTCCTAAAAAGAGAGCAGGGATTGTTACAGTAATCCCCGCTCACGATACCAGACATCTGGTGTCCAGCTCCACTGGCTGCCATAGCTTTCTAATAGATCAAATGCGGCTTGTGGTCCCATGCTTCCTGCTGGGTAGTAGTGAAGTGGGACTTGATTTTCCTGCCAAATACGGACTATCTGGTCGATAAACTGCCAGCTTGCTTTTACTTCTTCCCAATGACTAAAGTTGGTCGAATCTCCATGTAAGACATCGTAGAAGAGTTTTTCGTAGGCTTCAGGTGAATTGCCTAGCGCCGTTGCATTGTGGCGGAAATTGAGCTTGGCTGGGGTGAGTGCAAAATGCGATCCAACTTCTTTACCATTGATGGAGAGGGAGAAGCCTTCGGTTGGCTGAATGTAAATAGTCAAGACATTCTTTTGGGCATGTTGACCAAAAATATCGTGTGCCTGCTTAAAGACAATTGTAATGCGGGTTCCTTTTTCAGTCAAGCGCTTTCCGGTACGGAAGAAGAATGGTACATCACGAAAGGCGTCGGTATCGACAAAAAATACGCCGCTTGCAAAGGTCTCTGTCTGTGAATTTGCGGCAATGTTTGGCTCGTCTAAATAGCCGACAAAGTCATTTCCGTCAATATGCCCAGCAGTGTATTGACCTCTGATGAAATTACGTTTGATTTCTTCTTCAGTTTGCGGCTTTAAGTGCTGGAATACCTTGATTTTCTCCGCTCGCACATCAGCCTCACTAAAGCTAGCAGGTTTATCCATGGCAAGGAGAGAAAGGACTTGAAGGGCATGGTTTTGAATCATATCTTTCAAAGCTCCCGAATGGTCATAGTAGCCACCACGGTCCTCAACCCCAATAGATTCGGCGAAATTGATTTGGACTGATTCAATGTAGTCACGATTCCAGATATGTTCAAAAATGATATTGGCGAAGCGTACAGCAAAAATATTTTGCACCATTTCTTTTCCAAGGTAATGGTCAATACGGTAGATTTGCTCTTCTTCAAAGGTTTCGGACAATTCTTGGTTGAGCTGTTCAGCTGTTTCGAGACTCGTTCCGAATGGTTTTTCAATGATTAAGCGCTCAAAGCCTTGTCCGTCAACAATTTGCTCTGATTTCAAGTGTTTGGCAATGGTTCCGAAAAATTCGGGCGCCATGGATAAGAAAAAGACCTTATTGTGCTTGGTTTCATATTTTTTACCCAATGTTTCCTGCAATTGTTTTAAGGCGATGTAATGTTTTGTATCGTTGACATCGTGGCTTTGATAGTAAAAATGGCTGGCAAACTCATGGGCTTGGCGCGTGTTGTCTGGTAAATCTCCGAGCGATTCAATGACGACTTGTTCAAAATAATCCTTGGTCCAAGGTCTGCGTGCAGTACCGATCACAGCAAAGTGCTGTCCAATATGCCCAGCCTTATACAAGCGAAAAAGTGAGGGATAAAGTTTACGCTTGGCAAGGTCTCCGCTTGCCCCAAAAATAGTAAATAATACGTGTGATGACATAGATAGTTTCCAATCTGTAGAATTTAGCATATAGTATATCATAAATTGTCTGAAAATTCACCTGCTACTCATCAAAAATCAAATGCGGATGTTGTCCCTTCCCGGAGCTAGGTCCTATCTATGCTTTTGACACTTATACTCTTTAACAATCAAAAGGATACTTCGTCAATTTTCCTTGGTGAACGCTCGTTCTACCTTCGGCTTCGATTAGAAGGAAATGAGCGGTGCTACTCTCATTTCCAACCGTTCACCATTCTTAATTGTGAAAGCTAGTCTACTTTTGATTTTTATGGAGTATTAGTTAGTAGTTGATTGTATAAGGGAAGTTTTGAAGAGCTTCTTTTCCTAAGTTAAAAAACACGGTAGACATAAGGATTTTTGGGTTGCTCAATCTTTTTATATTCTGTTAACTCGAGCGTTGGGAGGGCTTGCTGGAGGGAATGGTGATAGGATAGTTTGATGCTTCCCTTAGCGGATACCCAGGTATTGTCTGGAAAGGTTGTAGTTTGACCAGTGGAGAGAAGACCATAGACACCTGAGTCAGCAATGCAATGAATAATGCCAAAGCGAAAGAGAAACTGCTGGTTAGCATTGTCAGGGTCATTATAGACAAAGCCTACCATTTCAATGTTTTTTCCAACAAATTCATTGGGGTAATCATAGATGGCCTCCATGACTTCCATGTAGTTGTCGCTGGTTACAAGGATGGTTTCTTGATCTAGATAGCGTTCAAGGACCTTACGCATTTCACTTTGGTAGCTTGATTTGGTGAAGTATGCCGAGGTGTCCGGTTTCAAATATTGGACAGTTGTTCCTTCTTGTTCTTGAATCTCGGTGTCTGTCCCTGCTGCAAGGGGAAAGTGGTATCCTTTAGCTGCAACTGTTGTTGAGTCAAGCTGTACTGTGGGAAAGCCCCAGGCAATAATTAGGGGAATCAGGAGGAGGACGATACTAGTCAACTTAGCCATTTTAGTTGATAAATGGGTATGGGGCTTTGATTGTTTGACCCAGATATACAGTTGAACCAGGGCTAATACAAAGGTCAGTACCATGGAAAGGTATGCCAGATAAGAATAGTGGAGATTGATATATTGGTCGAGTTTTCCTGAGACGTAGAGATAGAGGGTCATTTCAAAATATCCCGCTAAAATGAGGAAACGAATCATACTAGAGACCTCCTAGTAAAAGAGAGTATAAGGTGATGACGACAGAGATAATCCCGATAAATTGTAAAATGAAGGTTGTTTTAAAGGAATGCTTCATCATGATAAGATTTTTGATATCAATCATGGGACCGATCACAAGAAAGGCGATAATCGGTGCAAAGCCAAAGGTCGTCAGCAAGGAAGCGCCGATAAAGGCATCCGCTTCTGAGCAAAGGGACAATAAAAAGGCAAGAAGCATCATTAAAAGGATTGCAGTAAAAGGATTGTGACCGATACGGGTCAGAATACTAGTCGGAATATAGACTTGGACGAGACTGGCAAATAAGCAACCAAAAACCAAGTAGCGTCCAGTATCGAAAAATTCATCAATGCTCTGCACCAATGCTTGACCGACTTTTTTCCAAGTACTCAAGTGGGAAAAATCATGTGTATGGAGTGGTGTGGCATGTTCCTTTAAAATGGATTTGGTTTGGATAAACCCTAGAAAAATTCCTAAGACAAGGGCGACCAAAATAGACCCCAATGCACGATAGAAGGCAAATTTTACAGAATTTCCAAAGGCGGTGAAGGTGGCAAAGAGGACGATTGGATTGATGACAGGAGCTGTTGCTAAAAAAGGAATTGCTGTATAGCTAGGCACTTTTTTTTCGAGCAGTCGGTTGACAATTGGCACAATCCCACATTCGCAAGAGGGAAAAATAAAACCGATAAAGGTTCCAAATAAGATGCGCAAAAAGCGATGTTGAGGCAAGACCTGGTGGACACGGTCGGGTGTGATATAAACTTCAATGAAGCCCGAAATTAGAGAGCCAATGAGAACAAAGGGGAGGGCTTCAATCATAATGGAAAGAAAAATTGCTCCTGCTTGTAAGACAGAAGCTGGCAAATGTTGCAATCCTAACATGATCTATCCCCCTTATTTTACGGAGCTTTGTTTTTCAGGGCTTTCTTTTTTTGCCTTAGGATCAGGAAATTCAACGTTTTCAAGTGCATCAAAAGAAGCAAACTCTTCTAACATTTTTTCCAAATCATCTTTACGCTTATATGTAACAGCCATACGGCACCTCCAAATTATTTATATTCCTTTATCAATAACTCTATTATACCCTTTCTTTTGAAAAAATGCAGGAATAATAAGATACGAAGCCCGTTAAAAACTCAAAGCGAAAATAGGAGATTGACGCAGTGTTCGATGAACACAAGCCAATCTATCTTTTTCGCACAGAGTTTAGGGCGAGTTCAGTTAAGATGTGAGGACGTGAAGAAAATGGAAAGAAAAATAGGAGATTGACGCAGTGTTCGATGAACACAAGCCAATCTATCTTTTTCGCACAGAGTTTAGGGCGAGTTCAGTTAACTCAAGATACGAGAGCGTTAAAAGCACAAAGTGAAAATAGGAAATACGACGAAGAGTTTAGTAAGAATTTGCTTTGCAAATTCCTATTCCCCACCTCCAAAGGTATGCCATACCTTTGGAGCTAGGAGGATTTATCCCTAAAGGGATTCTCAGCTGTAATCGGCTAAAGCCGAAACAGCTGCCTATCTTTTTCACACAGTGCTTAGCTCGCGTTCAATTACATACGATACAAAGCCCGTTAAAAACTCAACGTAAAAATAGGAAACTTTGCGAAGACGCTTGCGTCTAGCCAAAGTTTATCTTTTTTACACAGAGTTTAGGGCGTGTTCAATTACATACGATACTAAGCCCGTTAAAAACTCAACGTAAAAATAGGAAACTTTGCGAAGACGCTTGCGTCTAGCCAAAGTTTATCTTTTTTACACAGAGTTTAGGGCGTGTTCAATTACCTCAAGATACAAAAGCCGTAAAGCGAGCAAAGTAAAAATAGGAGATTGACGCAGTGTTCGATGAACACAAGACAATCTATCTTTTTCGCACAGAGTTTAGGGCGTGTTCAATTACATACGATACCAAGCCCGTTAAGAACTCAACGTAAAAATAGGAAACTTTGCGAAGACGCTTGCGTCTAGCCAAAGTTTATCTTTTTTACACAGAGTTTAGGGCGTGTTCAATTAAGATACAAAAGCCGTAAAGCGAGCAAAGTAAAAATAGGAGATTGACGCAGGGTTCGATGAACACAAGACAATCTCTCCTTACAGGATTCTCAGCTGTAATCGGCTAAAGCCAAAACACCTGCCTATCTTTTTTACACAGCTCGTAGGCTGTGTTCAATTAAGATACAAAAGCCCCAAAGCGAGTAAGATAAAAAAGAACCATTTTGCTTGTTACTGGGGTTGTGCATTACAAAAAAATCTTTTGAGATAGCAGTTGTGGGCCACTCTTATCAGCTGTCTTTATCTCTTAGATGATGCTGTATTCTTGGACTTTCTTTCTTACAATTCTTCCCCAAATCATGGTATAATGTAGAGTATGAAAGATAGAATGAATGAATTAGTAGAAGAGCTCAATCAGTATGCAGATGCCTATTATCGTCTGGATCGTCCACTTGTTTCAGATGCAGAGTATGACAAGCGATATCGTGAATTGGTAGCGCTAGAGACAGCTTATCCTGATCTCGTATTGCCAAACAGTCCTAGTCACCGTGTGGGTGGCAAGGTCTTGGAGGGCTTTAGCAAATATCAGCATCAGTATCCCTTATACAGCTTACAAGACGCATTTTCATTTGAAGAATTGATAGCCTTTGACCGCCGTATTCGCAAGGATTTTCCTCAGGTGAGCTATCTTTGTGAATTGAAAATTGATGGTTTGTCCATTTCTCTGACCTATGAAGCAGGTAAGTTGGTGGTAGGAGCGACCCGTGGTGATGGCAATATTGGTGAAAATATTACGGAAAATCTCAAACGGGTGCAGGATATTCCGCTGATCCTACCAGAGCCGCTTGACATTACAGTTCGTGGTGAATGTTATATGCCAAGGACTTCGTTTGATCGTGTCAATCATATTCGCCAAGAAGCAGGAGAGGTTGAGTTTGCCAATCCTCGAAATGCTGCAGCAGGAACCCTGCGCCAATTAGATACACGGATTGTTGCAAAACGTGGTCTGGGAACGTTTTTGTACCAAGAAGCCAGCCCGACAGAGGTGGATAGTCAGTTGCATGTACTGGAAAAACTAACCAAGCTGGGCTTTGTGACCAACCATGACTACCATTTGGCAGATACGATTGAAGACGTTTGGCGCTTTATTGAAGATTTGGCAGGTCGTAGGCAGGCTTTACCGTATGATATTGATGGGGTCGTGATTAAGGTGAACAATCTGACAGTTCAAGAAGAACTAGGTTTTACGGTCAAGGCACCGCGGTGGGCGATTGCTTATAAATTTCCTGCTGAAGAAAAAGAGACAGAGCTTCTTTCTGTAGATTGGACAGTGGGTCGGACGGGGGTTGTGACACCAACGGCAAATCTAACCCCAGTTCAGCTAGCAGGAACAACAGTGAGCCGTGCGACCTTGCATAATGTGGATTATATTGCTGAAAAAGATATCCGCCTGCATGATACGGTCATCGTGTATAAGGCAGGAGATATTATCCCTGCGGTCTTATCTGTTGTCGAGGCGAAACGCGACCAGCAAGAGCCCTTATCTATCCCAACAGAATGCCCAAGTTGTGGTAGCGACCTGCGCCATTATGAAGATGAGGTGGCTCTACGCTGTATCAATCCTCTTTGCCCTGCCCAATTAAAGAGTAAGCTAGAGCATTTTGCAAGCCGAGATGCCATGAATATTACAGGGCTTGGTAGCTCTATTGTCGAAAAACTTTTTTCAGCCAATCTCGTTCACGATGTAGCAGATATCTATCGCTTATCTATCGAAGATTTACTAAGTTTGGAAGGATTCAAGGAAAAGTCTGCGACCAAGCTTTATCAGGCTATTCAGGGGTCGAAAAACAATTCAGCAGAACGTCTCTTGTTTGGTCTTGGGATTCGTCATGTTGGCAACAAGGCAAGCAAGGTTCTCCTTGAAAAATTCATGACCATTCCCATGCTTGCTGAAGCAAGTTTTGAGGCTATTGCAGCGCTAGCTGGTCTTGGAACAGTTGTGGCTGAGTCTTTGACTACCTATTTTGGAAGCAACGGTGCTCAAACCTTGTTAGCAGAATTAGCAGCCTCAGGTGTTAATCTCTCCTATCTGGGACAAGTGGTTTCATCAGATGCACAGTTGGCTGGAATGACAATTGTATTGACTGGAAAATTAGAGCGCCTCAAGCGAAGCGAAGCCAAGGCTAAGCTGGAAAGCCTGGGAGCTAGTGTGACAGGTTCGGTTTCAAGAAAGACAGATCTTGTCATTGCAGGAAGTGATGCAGGGAGTAAGTTAGCCAAGGCACAGGAATTAGGCATTGAAGTACGAGACGAAAGCTGGCTAGAAAGTCTATAGGTGTGCAGATATGGAACAGAGAAAACGAGCACGATTGATTTATAATCCTGTTTCGGGGCAGGAAATCATGAAGAAAAATGTAGCAGAAGTTTTGCATATTCTTGAGGGATTCGGGTATGAAACCTCTGCTTTTCAAACAAGCCCTGAAGCAGATTCCGCTAAAAATGAAGCAACCAGAGCAGCTAGGGCAGGATTTGATCTGATTATTGCTGCAGGTGGCGATGGGACGATCAACGAAGTGGTGAATGGAATCGCTTTTCTAACAAAGCGTCCCCAAATGGCGATTATTCCGACTGGCACGACCAATGATTATGCCCGTGCTTTAAAAATCCCGCGGGGGAATCCTATCAAAGCAGCTAAGGTGATTGGAAAGCAACAAACCATTCTCATGGATATCGGTCTGGCAAAAAATGACCAAGTTGGGGATAGCTACTTTATCAATATTGCTGCTGCAGGGACCTTGACGGAATTGACTTATAGTGTGCCGAGTCAGTTAAAAACGATTTTTGGATACTTGGCCTATGTCGTAAAAGGTGCGGAACTATTGCCCCAAGTTCAATTTACGTCAGTCCGTGTGACCCATGATGGGGGTGTTTTTGAGGGAAAAATTTCCATGATTTTTGTTGCTCTGACCAATTCAATCGGTGGTTTTGAGAAAATTGTCCCAGATGCTAAGCTAGATGATGGGATGTTTACCCTCATTATGGTCAAGACCGGAAACCTTTTTGAAATTCTTCATTTGATTCGCCTAGTAATCGATGGTGGTAAGCATGTTGATAGCGATAAGATCGAGTACATCAAGACACGTCAGCTAACCGTAGAATCCTTAGATAGCAGCAATCGGATGATGCTGAACCTTGATGGTGAATATGGAGGAGATGCGCCAGTTAAGTTGATCAATCTTGCTAATCATATTGAGTTTTTCGCAGATACTGATAAGGTAGCAGACGAGGCAATCACTCTTGATACAGAGGATATGAGCCGAGAAGATATGGCGAAGCGTTTTATCGAGGAAGCAGACCATTTGGAAGAGACTATATAAATAGGAAGAAAAGATCTTTTATCTTTTCTTTTTTCTAAACACTCCTTGTGAAAAACGTTTTCAAATACTGTCTTTTCTTGACAAAAGCATTTTTTAGGAGTATGCTATCATGGTATAAAAATTTTAAAGGAGAATAAAAAAATGGATGTATCTGCATTAGCTTTAGGTGTTGCCTGTTTGGGTGTTAGTGTTGGTGAAGGACTTCTGGTTGCTAGTTATCTTAGTTCGACAGCACGTCAGCCTGAATTACAAAGCAAACTAATGACAGGGGTATTCATGGGTGTTGCCTTCATCGAGGGTACTTTCTTCGTAACTCTTGCAATGACACTTTTCTTGCGTGGATAAGGAATGCCTCAGAATCATTAGAAAGGGGGAGTAATCGTGGAAGGAACCGCAGCTCCAACTATTACTCTAGGTCCTGTAACCTTTGATGTAACCATGGTCATTGTCACAATGGTTACCGTTACCATTATATTTTTACTTGTATTTTGGGCAAGTCGTAGCATGACATTAAAGCCAAAAGGAAAGCAAAATGTTCTGGAATATGTCTATGAGCTGACTATAAACTTTACCAAGGGGAATTTGGGCGATGCAGAGTCCAAAAGATATGCTCTTTATTTCTTTGTCCTCTTTCTATTTCTTTTGGTGGCCAATAACCTTGGTTTGATGACCAAGTTAGAGTCATCAGAGGGGGTCAATTTTTGGACGTCGCCAACTTCCAATATGGCATATGATTTCGGCTTAGCCATCATGGCAGTTGTTTTCTGTCATGTAGAAGGCATTCGTCGTAAAGGATTTAAAAACTATTTAAAAGCATTTGTCACTCCTTGGGCGATGGCTCCGATGAATATTTTGGAAGAAGTGACCAATGTGGCTTCTCTTGCACTTCGTTTGTACGGAAATATCTTTGCCGGTGAAATCTTGGTGACCTTATTGGTACAAATGTCGCAAAAAAGTGCACTTGCTTATCCAATTGCCTTTCTACTAAATGTCATCTGGACTGGTTTTTCGGTCTTTATTTCCTGCTTGCAAGCCTATGTGTTTGTGATGTTGGTTTCGATGTATTTGAACAAAAAAATTCAAGTTGAAGATGAATAGGAAAGGATGAGGGATTCATGATTACAGGAATAAGTATAAATAGTACCATGCTTGGTAATTTTATCCTAGTAACGGCTTCTTTTGCTGTATTGATTGTGGCAATTCGCCTCTTTGCCTGGGATAAGATTACAGGTATTTTTGAAGAACGTGCTGCTAAAATTTCAGGTGATATTGATGCAGCTGAAGAGAAATTGGCAGAAGCCTCTAGCCTTGTTGACCAAAGAGAACAAGAATTAGTGCAGGGACGGATAGAGGGCCAAAAAATTGTACAAGATGCGGTTGATCGGGCAAAGTTAGAGAAAAAGCGCATTCTAGAGCAAGCTGAGGTGGAAATTGAAGCCTTGAAAAAGAAAGCAGATTTAGAAATTGAAGCTGAGAAGCGTGAAGTCCAAGAGAAATTGCATATTCAGGTCGCAGATTTAGCGGTTGATTTAGCTAGCAAAATCATCTTGGAAGACTTGGATCAGCAGGCACATAGCGAGTTGATCAATCGCTATCTTGATAGGCTAGGAGAAGAATAATGAATGCTAGAGAAACTGCCTTAGTGCAAAAATATGCTCAATCATTCGTTGATAAGGTATATGATCGTGAGGATATCTGGGCGATTTATGACCAAATTTCAGCCATCCTAACAGTTATTCATGACAGCAAATTAAATCGGATTCTCTTATCAGCAACGGTTTCTCAGGCTGAAAAGGCAGAATTTGTTCGTGCCATTCGCCAGTCAACCTATCGTGAAGTCAATGACCTAGTGGAAGCGGTGGCTCGAGATGGTCATGCTGATTTGCTCGTTGATGCACTAGAAGCAGCTTTGGTCTTGATTAGCAAGAGCAAGCAAGAATTTGATGCGCATGTAGTATCTGTTTATCCATTGACAGATGAACAAAAAAGAAGGGTGCGCCGTCTAGTGGAGAGCCGTTTTTCATTGAAGGTTCGCAATATTGTGGAAGAAATTGACAAGGAAGTACTTGGTGGTTTTATCATTACTGTCAACCACAAGGTGCTTGACGCCAGCGTGCGGACGCAGTTGAAGGAAATTCGAAATAGACTTTAGAAAATAGAAAGTGGTGTTCTTTTGGTGATAAATGCACAAGAAATTAGCGCTTTACTAAAACAACAAATTGAAGGGTTTCAACCTGATTTTGACTATACAGAGACAGGGGTCGTGACCTATATCGGTGACGGAATTGCTCGTGCCCATGGTCTTGATAATGCCATGAGTGGGGAGCTCCTTATCTTTGAAAATGGGACGATCGGGATGGCTCAAAATCTGGAAACAGTAGATGTGGGGATTATTATTTTAGGTCCTTTCACTGACATTCGAGAAGGTTCTGTTGTGCGCCGTACAGGAAAAATTATGGAAGTCCCGGTTGGTCACTCCTTGATTGGTCGTGTGGTCAATCCACTTGGACAGCCAGTAGATGGACTTGGGGAAATTCGGACCAATAAAACAAGACCGATTGAGTATCCGGCGCCAGGGGTGATGCAGCGGAAGTCTGTTAGTGAGCCTCTGCAAACAGGACTGAAGTCTATCGACGCCCTCGTGCCAATCGGCCGTGGTCAGCGGGAGTTGATTATCGGTGACCGCCAGACCGGTAAAACCTCTATTGCTATTGATACCATCTTGAATCAGAAAGATCAAGATATGATTTGTATCTATGTCGCAATCGGACAAAAAGAATCAACTGTTCGGACACAGGTCGAAACGCTTCGCCAGTATGGTGCGCTTGATTATACCGTAGTAGTAACAGCTTCGGCTTCTCAACCTTCGCCTTTGTTATTTTTAGCACCGTATGCGGGTGTTGCCATAGCAGAGGAATTTATGTATGAAGGAAAGCATGTCTTGATTGTTTATGATGATTTGTCAAAACAAGCTGTTGCTTATCGTGAATTGTCCCTACTTCTTCGTCGCCCACCAGGTCGCGAGGCATATCCAGGTGATGTCTTCTACCTTCACAGTCGCTTATTGGAACGTTCTGCCAAGGTATCAGATGAATTAGGTGGTGGCTCCATTACAGCGTTGCCATTTATCGAGACCCAGGCTGGGGATATTTCAGCCTATATCGCAACCAATGTGATTTCAATCACAGATGGACAAATTTTCTTGAAAGATGATTTGTTTAACTCTGGGATTCGTCCAGCGATTGATGCGGGGTCATCTGTATCTCGGGTTGGTGGTTCAGCTCAAATCAAGGCGATGAAAAAAGTAGCAGGTACACTGCGGATTGATCTAGCCTCTTACCGTGAACTGGAGGCATTTACCCAGTTTGGATCAGATTTAGATGCTGCAACACAGGCGAAATTGAATCGTGGACGTCGGACAGTAGAAGTCTTGAAACAGCCACTTCATAAGCCATTGCCGGTTGAGAAGCAGGTCTTGATTCTTTATGCCTTGACAAATGGTTTCTTGGACTCTGTTCCAATTGATGATATTTTGAGTTTTGAAGAAGAATTGTATGCCTACTTTGACTTGCACCATGATGATCTGTTAGATACCATTCGTATCACAAAAGATTTGCCAGATACGGATGACTTGAATGCTGCGATTCAGGAATTCAAAGATCAATCCGTCTTTCAGTAAAGGAGAAGTGTTATGGCAGGTTCTCTCAATGAAATCAAAACAAAAATTGCCTCTACAAAGAAAACCAGTCAAATCACGGGTGCTATGCAAATGGTATCGGCTGCCAAGCTAGCTAAGTCAGAGCAGCTGGCTAAGTCTTTTCAGATTTATGCTAGTAAGGTGCGGAAAATTACAACAGATTTGCTCCGTGGAGAATTGATGGAAGGCTCGACCAATCCGATGTTGATCCGCCGTCCAATTCAGAAGTCGGGCTATATTGTGATTACCTCTGATAGTGGCTTAAAAGGTAGCTACAATGCAATGATTTTAAAAGCTGTTATGGAAATGATTGATCAGGACCATGCAAGTAAGGATGAATATGAAATTATTGCGATTGGTGGTATGGGGGCAGATTTCTTTCGGGCACGTGGCATTCAGCCTATCTTTGAATTGCGTGGTTTAGCGGACAATCCTAGTTTTGATGATGTTCAGAAAATTATTTCCAAATCGGTTGAGATGTATAAGAATGAAATTTTCGATGAACTTTATGTTTGTTACAATCATCATATCAACAGTTTGAGTCGCAAGGTTCGTGTACAGCAGATGCTACCTGTGGAGGATTTGGACCACAATGAAGCAGATGGCTACACTGCTACCTTTGAATTGGAGCCAAGTCGAGAAGCAATTTTGGGGCAACTTTTGACCCAATATGCAGAATCGACGATTTACGGTGCAATTTTAGATGCGAAGACGGCTGAAAATGCAGCAGGTATGATTGCCATGCAGACAGCAACAGACAATGCTAAATCGGTGATTGATGATTTGACCATTCGATACAATCGTGCTCGTCAGGCAGCTATTACGCAAGAAATTACAGAGATTGTTGCAGGAGCAAGTGCTCTTGAATAGATGAGTGGGGCGAAAAACAAAGGGAAGACATTTAGATCTGTTTGATTGAGTTCGGACTAAAAACTCGGAAAAAAGAAAGACCTCCTTGTGTTTTCATTCGCTTTTTAAAAGCCCTTATATCTTAATCTAACTGAACACAGCCTACGAGCTGTGTAAAAAAGAGAGCCTGCTTTGGGTTCATCGAACCCTGTGCCAGCCTCCTATTTTTACTTTGCTCGCTTTACGGCTTTTGTATCTTATTTAATTGAATTCGGGCTAAAAGCTCAGAAAATAGATAGGTAGCTGATTACAGCTGAGAATCCCTTTAGGGATAATCTTTCCTAGAATCGATGATTCTTCGTCAAGATTCCTAATTTTCATTCGCTTTTTAAACGCCCTCATATCTTAGTAAAGGAGAAAAAATGAGTTCAGGCAAAATTACTCAGGTTGTTGGCCCGGTCGTTGATGTTGCATTTTCGGCTGATGATAAACTTCCTGAGATTAACAATGCACTTGTCGTTTATAAGAACGATGAATCAAAACAAAAAGTCGTACTTGAAGTTGCTTTGGAGCTGGGTGATGGTGTTGTTAGGACCATTGCCATGGAATCTACAGATGGCTTGACTCGTGGAATGGAAGTGCTAGACACGGGACGTCCTATTTCTGTCCCTGTTGGGAAAGAAACCTTAGGTAGGGTCTTCAATGTCCTAGGTGACACTATTGACTTGGAAGCACCATTTGACGAGACAGTAGAACGCCAGCCAATCCATAAAAAAGCTCCTACCTTTGATGAATTGTCTAGTGCAACAGAAATTTTAGAAACAGGTATTAAGGTTATTGACCTCTTAGCCCCTTATTTAAAAGGCGGAAAGGTCGGCCTCTTTGGTGGAGCCGGGGTTGGTAAAACGGTTCTCATCCAAGAATTGATTCACAATATTGCTCAAGAACACGGTGGTATTTCCGTATTTACCGGTGTTGGAGAGCGAACCCGTGAAGGAAATGACCTTTATTGGGAAATGAAAGAATCAGGTGTTATTGAAAAGACAGCCATGGTATTTGGGCAGATGAATGAGCCACCAGGAGCTCGTATGCGGGTTGCCTTGACTGGTTTGACCATCGCAGAGTACTTCCGTGATGTGGAAGGTCAGGATGTACTCTTATTTATTGATAACATCTTCCGTTTTACACAAGCTGGTTCAGAAGTATCTGCCCTCTTGGGTCGGATGCCATCAGCCGTAGGCTATCAACCAACATTGGCAACTGAAATGGGACAATTGCAGGAGCGGATTACTTCAACGAAGAAAGGTTCGGTGACCTCTATTCAAGCCATCTACGTTCCGGCAGATGACTATACTGACCCTGCCCCAGCAACAGCTTTCGCACACTTGGATTCGACTACCAATTTGGAGCGGAAATTAACCCAGTTGGGGATTTATCCAGCAGTGGACCCCCTTGCTTCTAGTTCTCGTGCACTCGCACCTGAGGTTGTTGGAGAGGAGCACTATGCGGTAGCTATGGAAGTAAAACGTGTCTTGCAGCGCTATCAAGAATTGCAAGATATCATTGCCATTCTGGGAATGGATGAATTGTCTGATGATGAAAAGACCTTGGTTGGTCGTGCTAGACGGATTCAATTCTTCTTGTCACAAAACTTCAATGTTGCTGAGCAATTCACTGGTATGCCAGGTTCCTATGTACCAGTGGCGGAAACCGTGCGTGGCTTTAAGGAAATTTTGGAAGGTAAGCATGACAAGTTGCCAGAAGATGCTTTCCGCAATGTCGGTTCTATTGATGATGTGATTGAAAAAGCAGCCAAAATGGGATTTTAGAGGTATTTTATGGCACAAATGACAGTACAAATTGTAACGCCAGACGGTATTCGTTATGATCACCATGCGGCTTTCGTACTGGTTCGGACAACAGAAGGTGAGCTAGGAATTTATCCTGGGCATGTCGAGTTAATTGCTGTTCTAGCGATTGATGAAATTAAGGTACGCCGGATTGACGATGAAAATCATGTAGATTGGATTGCGGTCAATGGTGGTATTATTGAAATCTCTAAAAATCTAATTACCATTGTTTCGGATTCGGCAGAACGTGCACGTGATATTGATGTCAGTCGTGCGGAACGTGCCAAGCTTCGTGCGGAAAAAGCTCTGGAAGAAGCACAAAATACCCACAATATTGATATGGAAAAACGGGCAGCTATTGCTCTTCAACGTGCCATTAACCGGATTCGTGTTGGAAATAGGTAATACTCAATAAAAATCAAAAGTAGACTAGGAAACGAAGCCGAAGGTAGAACTGGCGTTCACCAAGGCAAGTTGACAAAGTATCCTTTTGATTTTTAAAGAGTATAAACCGCCTATTCTAGAGGAATTACCCCAGTTAGGATAATTGTTTAAACAAAAGATAATGATGAAGAGGTCGGGATGTATCCCCCTCTTTTGCTATTGTCTTCAAAATACGAAAAGTTAGGAATTTTTGATATAATAAGAGTATGTTTATCTTACTTGTTACAATTTGTAGCCATCTCTTATTTATCTATCTTGCTCACTCCTTGCTACTATCAGTAGTGGATTGGTCAAGGTGTTTAAAAGGGAATGGAGAAAATCAAAGAAACATTCAGCTCTTCATTGTATTTTTGGCAATCGCCCTAGGCTATTTGGTTTCGGCTTTCTTTTTAGATGTCTTATCCATTAGCCGAAATCTAGCAACACTCATTCGCTAGAAGAAGCATAAAAAAGAGCAAAAGGAAAGAGAAAATGGATAAAATTATTGTCAGAGGTGGAAAGACACCTTTAAAAGGTCAAGTTACTATTGAAGGTGCTAAAAATGCAGTCTTACCCCTATTAGCTGCTACTATCTTAGCCAGTGAAGGGCAGTCTCATCTCACTAATGTGCCCATTCTGTCTGATGTCTTTACGATGAATCATGTGGTGGCTGGTCTGGGTGCTCAGGTTTCATTTCATCAAGAAAAAAATGAGATTGTCGTCGATGCTAAGGGAGAACTTGGAAGTGAAGCACCCTACAAGTATGTCAATCAAATGCGGGCTTCTATCGTGGTCTTGGGTCCCATATTGGCTCGAAATGGCTATGCTAAGGTGTCGATGCCGGGTGGCTGTACCATTGGTAGTCGACCGATTGATTTACATCTAAAAGGTCTGGAGGCAATGGGAGCTACGATTCACCAGCGAGCAGGCTATATTGAGGCTAGGGCCGAACGCTTGCAAGGAACACACCTTTATATGGATTTTCCGAGTGTGGGTGCTACGCAAAACTTAATGATGGCAGCGACATTGGCTGAGGGAACGACTGTGATTGAAAATGCTGCACGTGAACCAGAGATTGTTGACTTGGCGATTTTTCTTAATAAAATGGGAGCAAAGGTCAAGGGGGCTGGTACAGAAACAATCACGATAAAAGGTGTCTCTGTCCTTCATGGTGCAGAGCATCAGGTGGTTCAAGATCGTATTGAAGCAGGGACGTTCATGGTTGCAGCAGCTATGACCGGCGGCGATGTCTTAATAAAGGACGCCATTTGGGAACACAATCGCCCTTTGATTTCCAAAATGCAGGAAATGGGGGTTGAAGTGAGTGAGGAAGACGAAGGTATTCGTGTTCGCTCCTCTGTATCCAACTTAAAATCTGTAACTGTGAAAACCTTGCCTCACCCTGGTTTTCCAACAGATATGCAGGCTCAATTTACCGCTCTTATGGCAGTGGCTAAGGGAGAGTCTACCATGATTGAGACGGTTTTTGAAAATCGATTCCAACATCTAGAAGAATTGCGCCGTATGGATTTACACTCAGATATTTTGCGAGATACAGCTATTATTACAGGAGGAACTCCACTTCAAGGAGCAGAAGTCATGTCAACAGACCTGAGGGCTAGTGCTGCCTTGATTTTAACAGGACTCGTAGCAGAAGGGGTGACAACGGTTGGGGAGCTGACCCATCTTGACCGTGGCTATTATCGTTTCCATGAAAAATTAGCTACATTAGGAGCAGACATTGAACGAATAAAAGGAGAAAACTGATGGATCAGAAAGAAGAGCTACGTTTTGTCGGTCATCAATTTCTAATGATTCTCCTTGTTGCTTGTTTAGCGCTGATTATTTTTGCAATAGGCTTAATGGTCGGCTATGGTGTCATTGGTGATGGCGATAATATTTGGGCTATTTTGTCGGTAGATAAATGGCAGGAATTGATTGGAAAATTTACAGGAAAGTAGGATTTGCCTACTTTTTTCAATAGGAGAATGATGGTAAGGAAAAAACGAAAGACACAGCCTACTAGTTTGCTTGCTTTTCTGCTTACGCTTTTACTGATGGTAGGAGGCTACTTCTTAACAGAACAAGCAAGCCCAGCAGTACATGAGCAAAAGGCAACAAGAAGGATAAAGAACAATGGTCTAGCACCCTCAGAGGAGTTAGCTAGCTCTATTTTGACCGATACGGTGAAAGAACAGTTAGGGACGAACATCGTCTATAATGGGGCGGGTGCATTTGTTGTAAATGGCAATAAGACCAATCTGGATGCTTCTGTAGCCAGTAAGCCCTATGCGGAGAATAAGGTTAAGACTGCACAAGGAAAAATTGTCCCCACAGTCGCAAATGCTCTACTAAGCAAGGCAACACGCCAGTACAAAAGTCGTGAAGAAACAGGAAATGGCTCGACCAGTTGGACGCCTGCAGGCTGGCATCAGGTAAAAGATTTAGAAGGTGAGTATAACCATGCTGTTGATAGGGGGCACCTGCTAGCCTATTCCTTGGTAGGTGGCTTAAAGGGGTATGATGCTTCTACTAGTAATCCTAAGAATATAGCTGTTCAGACCGCTTGGGCAAATCAAGCCAACCGTCAAGATGCGACAGGGCAACATTATTTTGAAACGCAAATTCGTAGAGCTTTAGATAAGAATAGGCGGGTTCGTTATCGCGTAACCCTGATTTATCAATCTGCAGATGATTTAGTGCCTGTAGGTAGTCACTTGGAGGTAAAAGCAGCTGACGGAAGCCTTGAATTTAACGTCTTTGTCCCGAATGTACAACAAGGCATAATGATTGATTATTATAGCGGGCAGATTAAGATACAAAGCCCGTAAAAAACTCAAAGCGAAAATAGGCGGCCGAGCAGAAGTTGCTTGCAACTTCGTTGCGAGACCCCTGCGAAGATAGCTAGGCTAGTCACCAATGAAATGCAGGGAATAGCCAGCTAGCTACCGCTAATACACTGTATTTCAATCCATTTCTGTTACGGTCTTTTTCGCACAGAGTTTAGGGCGAGTTCAATCAAGATACGAGAGCGTAAAACGAGTAAAGCAAAAATAGGAGATTGACGATGTGTTCGATGAACACGAGGAAATCTCTCTTTTTTACACAGCTCTTAGTCCGAACTCAATTACACCAAGATACAAAGCCCGTAAAAAACTCAAAGCGAAAATAGGCGGCCGAGCAGAAGTTGCTTGCAACTTCGTTGCGAGACCCCTGCGAAGATAGCTAGGCTAGTCACCAATGAAATGCAGGGAATAGCCAGCTAGCTACCGCTAATACACTGTATTTCAATCCATTTCTGTTACGATCTTTTTCGCACAGAGTTTAGGGCGAGTTCAATCAAGATACGAGAGCGTAAAACGAGTAAAGCAAAAATAGGAGATTTGACGCAGAACCTTGGTTCTAGGAAAAACTATCTTTTTTGCACAACTCGTAGCTCGAGTTCAATTAAGATGTGAGGACATCAAGAGCCAAGTAAAAATAGGAGATTGACGATGTGTTCGATGAACACGAGGAAATCTCCTATTTTTACTTGGCTCTTAGTCCGAACTCAATTAAATCAAGATACAAAGCCCGTAAAAAACTCAAAGCGAAAATAGGCGGCCGAGCAGAAGTTGCTTGCAACTTCGTTGCGAGACCCCTGCGAAGATAACTAGGCTAGTCACCAATGAAATGCAGGGAATAGCCAGCTAGCTACCGCTAATACACTGTATTTCAATCCATTTCTGTTAAGTTTTTTTTTTCACACAGTGCTTAGCTCGGCTTCAGTTAAATAAGATACAAAAGCCGTGAAGCAATTCGATAAAATGGATAAGGAGCTGTTTCTAACATTTGGACACTTGAAGCGTCGTTAGATAAAATGGTAGGAGGACTTTGTATCTCTCCTATCTATTTTTTGTTATACTTCAGATGATTTTTGATATTTTTATAGAAAAATAACGATTTTTGCGGAAAAAACGTAAAAATCGTTGACAAAACATCAGATGAATTATACAATGAAGATGCAACAAAAGCGCTTTCAAAAAATGTTGTGGAATCATTAAAGAAAATAGGAGATTTTCACATGGATAAAACAGTTGAACAAAGAACAGCTGATGTTACCTATAACCGTGCGAAATTATGGCAAATTGTCTTATTTGCGATGAATAACACCTCGACCAATATTTATTTGGTTGCCTTTAGTTTTGTGACGTATTTTTCAACAGGGATTCTAGGGCTGGCAGTACTCTTTGTGAGCCAGTTAATGGGCTATATTCGGATATTTGATGGCTTCATTGATCCAGCCATTGGTGTCTTGATTGATAAGACTGATACCAAATTCGGGAAGTATCGCCCCATTTTGATTTTGGGGAATATGATTACAGCTTTCTCGTTTGTCTTTTTGTTTCATATCCATCATTTTGGAAGTGCACTGACCATGCCACTGTTTATTCTTGCCTTGCTTGTTCATAAGATTGGTTATTCCTTACAACAGACTATTACCAAAGCAGGCCAAACAGCTCTTACAAATGATCCCAAGCAAAGGCCCCTCTTTAATATTGTCGATGGAATTATGACAGCAGTGCTGTTTTCGGGTAGTCAAATTGTTATTTCTAGTTTCCTTGTTCCAAAGCATGGAGGCTTTACCGAAGGTTTCTTTATGGAATTGATGTTGGGAGTTATTGTAATATCCGCGGTTTTAGCAGTCATTTCGGTTATTGGTATCTGGCAAAAGGACAATAAAAAATTCTTTGGTTTGGGAGAGGAAAAGACGCAAAAGACAAGTCTCAAAGATTACTGGAAGATTATCAAGGGAAATCGTCCTTTGCAGGTTCTATCTATTTCAGCTGCCCTTGTAAAATTTGTGACGCAGTTATTTAGTGACTCTGTTGTCGTTGTTATGTTGTTTGGTATTTTATTTGGAAACTACGCTCTTTCAGGAGCGATTTCAGGCTTGATGGTCATTCCAAATATCTTGGTTATCGTATCAGCAGCAACAATTGCTCGGAAAAAGGGCTTGCGGAGAGCCTATGTAACTTGCTTACAGATTGGGATTGTGGTGCTCTTGTTGATGGGAGCCTTGTTACACTTTGGGGATGTTGGTTCTCTCGATTTGGTAAAATGGAATATTTATAGCATTGTCTTTCTTATCCTCTACTCTCTGAGGTCTTTTGCGACTGCACCGGCAGGCTTGGTCTTGACCATGGGGGCAGATATCTCTGATTATGAAACTTCTGTTTCAGGTCGTTATGTATCGGGTATGATTGGAACCATCTTTTCCCTAACGGACTCGATTGCTTCCTCGTTCGCCCCAATGGTCGTCGGACTGGTCTTAGCAGGGATTGGATTTGCAAAAGAATATCCAACTGCTGAAACACCCCTAACTCCAACCTTAAAAAGTGCGATCATCACCTTGCTTGTTTTTATTCCAGTAGCCATGCTTGTAATTTCATTGGTCTTGATGAGGTTTTACAAACTAGACCAGGTGACAATGGCACGGGTTCAAGAAAAAATTCATGTTATGAGAGCAGCAAAAGATGAAGAACGCGTCAAAGCTATTGCGAAGAATGTCCCGTTGTCGGATATGGACTATGTAGATGTGACAGAATATGAGGTAGAAGACTAAGATACAAAGCCCGTGAAAACTCAAAGCGAAAATAGGAGATTGGCGCAGTGTTTGTTAAACACAAGACAATCTATCTTTTTCGCACAGAGTTTAGGGCGAGTTCAATTACACCAAGATACTAAGCCCGTTAAGAACTCAACGTAAAAATAGGAAACTTTGCGAAGACGCTTGCGTCTAGCCAAAGTTTATCTTTTTTACACAGAGTTTAGGGCGTGTTCAATTAAGATGTGAGGACGTTAAAAAATGGAAAGAAAAATAGGGAATTGGAGAAGATTACTCCGGTAATTGATACGATTTATCTTTTTTCTCGCATTTTTAGTCCGAACTCAATTACAACAAGATACGAGAGCGTAAAAAAATCGACTGAAAATTAGGAAACATGACAAAGAAGCGTAGCTTCTAGGAATGTTTATCTATTTTCCGAGCTTTTAGCCCGAGTTCAATTAAGATACGAGAGCGTAAAAAAATCGACTGAAAATTAGGAAACATGACAAAGAAGCATAGCTTCTAGGAATGATTATCTATTTTCCAACCTTTAACAGTCTATCCTTAGACTGTTGAAGTACAAAATGTACCAAGAGAAGAAACTCTCCACTGGATCGTTTCTTCCGTATCCGTAAGCGAACAAAGTTCGCAACGGCTACAGTAAAATAGGAAATCTGACGAGTGAAAAGCTCTAGTAGCATGTTTCAGTCTATCCCTAAAGGGATTCTATAAATAAAGTTATAACCTTCGTGTGTCTTACAGTAGTCTATCTTTTTCGCACAGAGTTTAGCCCGTGTTCAATTATACATACAGGTAAAAAAAGCCAAGTGTTTAGGGTGAAGCGAGGAAGTATCCATTGCTTCCTGCTTCACCTATTCTTATAGGAGGAGAAAAAATGAAAAAAATAGTAGGGTTAGGAGAGATATTGCTACGTTTATCTCCTCCAAACTATCAGACCATGCTTCAGGCTAGTTACTTGGAATACCAATTTGGGGGATCCGAATTAAATGTTCTAGCGACATTAGCACAACTGGGGCATCAGACGTCCTTGATCACGGCTATTCCAGATAATACATTAGGAAAGATGGTTGAGGGCTTCTTGTTTGCCCGCCAAATTTGTCAGGATTTTATGATCAAAAGGGCAGGGCGTTTGGGGCTTTATTATTATCAGAAAGGCTTTTCTATCCGAGCTAGTCAGGTTATCTATGATCGGGATTTTTCGGTTTTTTCTCGGTCATGCTATGAAGACTATCCTCTAGAATATGTGTTTGAGCAGGCGGACTGGTTCCATGTGAGTGGGATTACAGCAGCGCTGACCAAGGAAACTTATGACTTGACCTACCGCTTGATGGCTTTAGCCAGAACAAAGGGGGTCAAGGTATCCTTGGATTTGAATTATCGATCCAGTCTGTGGGATTCGTTCCAAGAAGCAAGGGAACGGTTATCTCCCTTGGTGCAACTAGCAGATATCTGTATTGGCTTAGAGCCAATCCTCCTGCTAGATGAGCAGGGACGTGATGTAAAAGATGTCTTGCCCTTAGTGCGTCCTTATGAAGATCGAAAAGCCCTGTTAAGTGTGTTAGAGACGATCGAGGAACACTATCAGCTTGAAGCGATCGCCTTTACTCAGAGGGAAATGGGAGTTTCGAATGAATACCGCCTCAAGGCCTTTTTATACCAAGGAGGAAAGCTATATGAGACAGGTAAAGAGACTATTCAAGTGTTAGATAGGGTTGGAACGGGAGACGCCTTTACAGCAGGGCTTATCCATGGGTATGTCAATAGGCTAGCTAGCCAGGAAGTATTAGAGATGGCGATGGCGAGCTTTGTCTTTAAGCATACGATTGAAGGAGATGTCAATGTGATAGCGCCATCAGATATGGAACGCCTATTAGCACATGATTCTTATGAGATAAAACGGTAAAACTTAGAAAGAAGGTAGATAATGTTATATCCAATCCAGACAAAAACAAGAGCAGTTCAGACTTTAAATGGCATTTGGCGCTTCCGGCAAGGCAGTCATGATCCACAAACGATTCTAAAAACTACCGAAGTGATGGTTGTACCGACCTCTTTCAATGATGTGGTAGTAGACAAGGCAAAACGCTCCTATATTGGTGATAGTTGGTATGAAACAGATTGTATCATACCGAAAGTGGGAAGTCAGGAAGAATTAGTTCTACGCTTTGGGTCTGTGACCCACCATGCGACTGTTTACGTGAACGGACGTATGCTTGGGGAGCATAGGGGCGGGTTTACACCGTTTGAGTTCGTCCTTCCAGTAGAATTCTATCAGGATGAAAGAGTTCGGCTGACTGTTTGTGTCAATAATGAATTAAATGATAGAACCTTGCCGGTTGGAAATTATGTCGAAGAAGTCCAAGAAGATGGCTCGGTTCGTAAAAAAGTGATAGAAAACTTTGATTTTTATAATTATGCCGGTATCCACCGCAATGTCCATCTCTGTACACGTCCTAAAAACCATATCCGAGATATTGTGATTAATAGTCAGTTATCAGCGGATTTAGCAGAAGCGTGTGTAGAGGTTACAGTAGAGACGGTGGGAGTAATGGACGCAATCCGCATCTACATTTTCGATGAAGAAAACCAACTGGTTGGCAAACTAGAAAAAGGAAAAATCACTCTGAAACAGCCTCGCCTCTGGGAGGTCTTAGATGCCTATCTCTATACAGCGCGTGTAGAATTGTGGCAAGGAGATGACTTACTCGATACCTATACAGAACCTTTCGGTATTCGCAGCGTTGATGTTAAAAATGGACAATTTTTTATCAATCACAAGCCCTTTTATTTCAAGGGATTTGGTAAACATGAGGATACGTATATCAATGGGCGTGGCTTGAATGAAGCAGCCAATCTCATGGACTTGAATTTATTAAAGGATATCGGTGCAAATTCCTTTAGGACCTCTCACTATCCATACTCTGAAGAGATGATGCGCTTGGCAGACCGCATGGGAGTAGTCGTGATTGATGAGGTCCCAGCAGTGGGCTTGTTCCAACAATTTAGTGCGAGCTTGGAGCTCATAGGAGGAGATGGAAAGCAGCAGAATACCTGGGAGGTCATGCAGACAAAAGCAGCCCATGAAGAGGTCATCGATGAGCTGATTCGGCGGGATAAGAATCACCCATCCGTTGTGATGTGGGTCGTGGCAAACGAGCCCGCTAGTCATGAAACAGGTGCAAGGGCTTATTTCAAACCATTGATTGAGCGTATGAGGGAGACCGATCCCCAGCATCGTCCGGTTACATTGGTCAATATTATGATGGCGACACCTGATAAGGATGAGGTCATGGACTTGGTTGATGTAATTTCCTTAAATCGTTACTATGGTTGGTATGTACATCATGGGGACTTGAAAAAAGGGGAACAGGGGCTGAGAGAAGAATTGCAACAGTGGCAGAACCTGTATCCTGATAAGCCAATTCTAATCACCGAATACGGGGCAGACACCTTGCCAGGTTTGCATTCAATGTGGGACATTCCTTATACGGAAGGTTATCAAGTAGACTACTATGACATGAGCCATCGTGTCTTTGATACAATTCCGAATTTAGTAGGTGAGCAGGTCTGGAATTTTGCGGATTTTGAGACCAATGTCATGCTGATTCGGGTCAAGGGAAATCACAAGGGACTCTTCTTGCGAACTCGTGAACCAAAACAAGTCGTTCGTGCATTTAAAAAACGCTGGAAAGCCATTCCTAACTACCATTATAAGTCAAAATAAGCTATAATGGGAGTGGGACAGAAATCGGTAAATGATGTCTTGATTTCGTTGTCTTCCCCCGCAAGATTGAGATGGTTTGTATGGAGATGTATCCATCGTTTATAAGGTCAATACTCCTTGGTTTTGCTGATTGGAGCTGGGAGTAATCATCACGATAGATACATCAGACTGTTTAAACTGTAAAGGGAATAAGGTGGGGATTTTATCCAGTCTTAAGGAGGAATAGGAATGTCAAGACCTTTGGTTGAAAAAACGGCGGATCGCTTAGTAGAGTTGATTTTGGAACGTGGCTATGCTGTCGGGGACAAACTACCCAATGAATATGAGTTGGCTCAGGATTTGGAAGTGGGACGTTCAACGATTCGCGAAGCAGTCCGGAGCTTAGCAACACGTAATATCTTGGAGGTGCGTCAGGGTTCAGGGACCTATATTAGCTCCAAGAAAGGGGTTTCTGAGGATCCGTTAGGTTTTTCCTTGGTTCGAGATCGCATCAAATTAACGACAGATTTGTTTGAATTGCGCTATCTTTTGGAACCACGGATTGCAGAGAGGGTGGCTCAGTTTGCTTCGGACGAGGAAATTGCACGGTTGGAAGAAATCGTCTATGCGATTGAAGATGCTGTTCATCGCGGGGACGATGCTCACTTGGAACTGGATGTGCAGTTTCATAGTATGCTAGCAGAGATGAGTGGCAATATTGCGATGATGAGTCTCTTGCCTGTGATCACCCAGTCTATTCATCTGATCAATGAAAATTATACAAATCGTCAGATGAAATCAGATAGTCTCAAAGCCCATCGCAATATCTTGGCAGCTATTAAACAACGTCACCCATTGGCAGCTTATGACAGCATGCTAGCCCATATAGTTGCTGTTAGGCAAAGTGTTTTAACGGAATGGTTTGATAAAGATCTAACGATTCATGGATTGAATCCAAAAGAAAATGAGTAAAGAAGATAGGATCTCAAGAATTTCTTGGGAGCCTATCTTCTTTTTTTGTGGTTTTTTCTTGACAATTCATCAGATGAATTATATACTGTAACTATAGTGATAGCGTTTTCTGAAGAAGGGAGAAAATATGTTACAACAGTTAAAAGAGAATTACTTTTTTGCGGTCATTCGTGGAAAAGATGAGAATGACGCACTTGAGATTGCTCGACATGCGATTTTGGGTGGAATAAAAAATATTGAAATTACTTTTTCGACTCCCAATGCGGCAGAGGTGATTCATTGTTTGAGCCAAGAGTTCTCAGATGATTTATCCGTCATAGTGGGGGCTGGGACCGTCATGTCAACGGATTTGGCTCAGAAAGCTATCGATGCAGGAGCTAGATTCTTGGTCAGTCCACACTTCTCAGAAGCAATCCAAACATTAGCAGCAGAACATGGGGTTCTGTACTTTCCGGGGTGTGCAACAGCAACGGAGATTGTATCTGCCCAAACAGTGGGGTGTCCGATTATCAAACTTTTCCCTGGTGGGGTCTTAGGTCCGAATTTTATTAAGGATATACATGGTCCGATTCCTGAAGTTAACTTGATGCCGTCTGGGGGAGTTTCTGTTGCAAATGTGGCAGCTTGGAAAAAGGCAGGTGCCTGTGCGGTTGGGATTGGTTCAGCCCTTGCTAGTCAGGTAGCTGAAGCAGGTTATGGGAGCGTAACAGAGATTGCCCGGTCTTTTGTAAAAGCAGTGGAGGAATGATATGACATTTAATGATGCCTCTTTTATGTTGAAAAACCAACCTGCTCATCGCCTGTATGATCGAATGAAAGACTTACCGATTTATGATTTTCATTGCCACCTAGATCCGAAAGAAATTTATGAGGATCGCATCTACGATAATATCGTGGACTTATGGTTAGGGGGAGACCACTATAAATGGCGTCTGATGCGTGCTAATGGAATATCAGAAGAAGAGATTACGGGAAATGCACCTAAGTTAACCAAGTTTAAAGCCTGGATCAAAACGATTAGTAAGGCCTATGGCAATCCGCTCTACCATTGGAGTCATTTGGAATTGAAGCAGGTTTTTGGAGTAGAAGAAGCCTTGACGCAGGAGAATGCCCAAGAGCTTTATGGACGCTTAAATGCCTTTTTGCAAGAGAAACAAATCAGTCCTAGGAAGCTGATTAAGGATGCAAAGGTTGCCTTTATCGGTACAACTGATCATCCCCTAGATGATCTAGAATGGCATAAACGCTTAGCAGCTGATGAGAGTTTTGAGACGGTTGTAGCGCCGACCTTCCGACCAGATGAAGCCTTTATTGAACATCGGAATTTCCAAAATTTTATACACCGTCTAGAAGCAAAAACAAATCGTCGAATCGATTCTTTTGACCGTTTAGTAGCTAGCTTGGGGGAACGAGTTGCTTATTTTGCCCAAGTAGGCTGTGTGGCAAGTGATATTAGTTTTACAGAGATTTGCTTTGAAGAAGCGAGTAAGGAAGAATTGGATGACTTGTTGCAGGCTAGCTTAGCAGGTGAAATACCGAATGCCTTAGCTATCCGAAAATGGCAGACTGCGGTTTTTGTTGCCTTGTGCAGTCTCTACAAGCAGCATGGTTTTGTCACCCAAGTGCATTTTGGAGCTTTGCGGAATAACCATACGGGCTTATTCCAGCGTCTTGGGGCAGATGTTGGAGTGGACTCAATGGGTGATCAAGCCAGTTTGACCAGTCAATTGAATCAATTGTTAGACCATCTAGTGCAGACAGACTGCCTGCCAAAAATGATTTGGTACAACCTAAACCCGACCTATAATATCGCACTTGCTAATACCTTGGCTAATTTTCAAGCGAATGAAAAAGGAATAAAGAACCAATTACAATTTGGAGCAGGGTGGTGGTTTAACGATACGAAACTCGGTATGCTAGAGCAGATGAATGCCTATGCAGAGCAGGGGATGTTAGCGAATTTTGTCGGTATGTTGACGGATTCCCGAAGTTTTTTGTCCTATCAGCGACATGATTACTTTAGAAGAATCTTGGCATCGTATGTCGGGCAATGGATAGTAGATGAGGAAGTGCCAGAAGATTATCAGGCTTTAGGACAGGTGGTAGAAGCTATTTCTTACCACAATGCGAAACAATTTTTTGAGAAATAATGAGGTAATGAGATGAAAATGTCTTTTCGTTGGTATGGGAAAAATGATCCTGTAACCCTAGCAGAAATCAAAGCAATCCCGGGTATGCAGGGCATTGTCACAGCAGTTTATGATGTTCCAGTTGGTCAGGTCTGGCCTTTGGAAAAACTACTAGAGTTGAAAAAAATGGTCGAGGAAGCTGGTCTTGAAATCACTGTGCTCGAATCCATCCCAGTACATGAAGATATCAAACAAGGCAAGCCCAATCGTGACGAGTTAATTGAACATTATAAGACGTCTATTCAAAATGTTGGTCTCGCTGGGATTCCAGTTGTCTGTTATAATTTTATGCCAGTCTTTGATTGGACCCGTTCTGATTTACACCACCCTCTTCCTGATGGCTCGACTTCACTTGCCTTTTTGAAAAAAGACTTGGCAGGCGTTGATCCTGTGGCAGATGATTTGAATCTGCCGGGCTGGGATTCGTCTTATTCTAAAGATGAAATGAAGGCAATCATCGAAAACTATCGTCAGCATATCTCTGAAGAGGACTTATGGAAAAATCTTGCCTACTTTATTCAAGCGATTATGCCGACCGCAGAAGCAGCAGGTGTGAAAATGGCGATCCATCCAGATGACCCACCGTATGGAATCTTTGGTCTTCCAAGGATTATTACTGGTCAGGCAGCCGTGGAGCGCTTCCTTGATTTATACGATTCACCAAGCAATGGTATCACGATGTGTGTAGGTTCTTATGCTTCTGATCCCACAAATGATGTCCTTGCCATGACAGAATATGCCTTGAAGCGCAACCGTATTCATTTTATGCACACGCGTAATGTGACGGCAGGAGACTGGGGATTCCAAGAAACTGCCCATCTCTCACAAGCAGGCGATATTGATATGAATGGAATTGTAAAATTACTCGTGGATTATGACTGGCAGGGGGCATTACGTCCGGATCACGGGCGTAGGATTTGGGGAGATCAAATCAAGACACCGGGATATGGTCTCTATGACCGAGCATTGGGGGCAACCTATTTTAATGGGCTGTACGAAGCAAACATGAGGGCAGTTGGTAAGGTGCCAGATTTTGGGATTCAAAAAAAGACAGTTGGACAAAAATAAACGAAGGGAGAAGGACAGATGACAAAAGTGATTGAATTTAAGGATAAGGTTGTGGTGATTACAGGTGCCGGTGGCGTCCTCTGTGGCTATTTGGCAAAAGAATTTGCGAAAGCAGGTGCGAAAGTTGCACTTCTTGATTTGAATGAAGCAGCAGCACAAGTCTTTGTCGATGAGATTGAAGCAGCAGGCGGCATAGCAAAAGCCTATACTTCAAACGTTTTATCCAAGGAAAATTTAGAAGAAGTACGTGAGCGGGTGCTAGCAGATTTTGGTCCGGCAGACATTTTGATCAATGGTGCAGGAGGAAACAATCCTAAGGCAACAACAGATAATGAATTTCATGAATTGGACTTACCAAGTGAGACCAAGACCTTCTTTGATTTGGATGAGGGAGGAATCAATTTTGTCTTTAACTTGAACTATCTTGGAACCTTGCTTCCTACTCAGGTTTTTGCTCAGGATATGGTGGGACGTAAAGGGGCAACTATTATCAATATTTCTAGTATGAATGCCTTTACGCCTCTGACAAAAATTCCAGCTTACTCTGGTGCTAAGGCAGCGATTAGTAACTTCACTCAGTGGTTGGCTGTACACTTTTCTAAGGTTGGTATTCGTTGTAATGCAATTGCACCAGGTTTTTTGGTTACCAATCAAAATCGCAGTTTGCTCTTTGATGAAGCAGGAACCCCCACAGCACGCGCTACTAAAATTTTGACCAATACCCCTATGGGACGATTCGGTGAAGCTGAAGAATTGGTCGGTGGCGTCTTCTTTTTAGCAGATGAGAAATTAGCAAGTTTTGTCAATGGAGTAGTCCTCCCTATTGATGGCGGTTTTTCAGCCTATTCCGGGGTATAAGTATGAAAACAGAGTATGTATTTTGTATTGACTCAGATGGCTGTGCCATGGATACGATGACCTATAAACACCAATTGTTTTTTGGCCCCTTGGCTGCAGATGTGTTTGCAATTTCCGATAGAGACCGTTTTTTGGACGAATGGAATCGGGTCAACCTCTACTCAAAAACACGTGGAATCAACCGTTTTGTTGGTTTGGTGACTGGTCTGAAATTTGCGGGTGTCAAGGGGATTGAGCAATTAGAGGCATGGGTTGCAACAACGCCCTCCTTGTCCAATGCTTCCTTAAAAGAGGCTTTGGAAGCTAATCCGTCAGAAGACTTGCGTAAGGCACTAGACTGGTCATTGCAGGTCAATCAGTCCATTAAAGACTATGATGGTGAGGTTCTTGCATTTGAAGGAGTGCGAGAGACCCTCGCTTTCCTAAAAACAAAAGGAAAGGTCTTTGTTGTTTCTTCAGCCAATAAAGAGGCTGTACTAGAAGAATGGCAGGATCAAGGTTTACTAGAGTTTGTAGATGATCTTTATTGTCAAGACCGGGGGAAAAAAGAAGCTGTGCTTGCTAGCTTAGTAGAAGCAGGCTATCAGCATCATCAGATGTTGATGATAGGTGATTCACCGGGAGATTTGAGAGCAGCAGAGCAAAACGATGTACCTTTTTATCCCATTTTGGTTGGACAAGAAAAGACTTCATGGGAACAGCTACTCCAAACCTATAGCCAGCGCTTCTTGGATAAGGAATGGACAAAGGAAGCAGAAGAAGAATTAGCAGACCAATTTTGGAAGAATTTAAAATAAGATACGAGAGCGTATAAAAAGCGAACGAAAAATAGAAGACTGACGATGTGTTCGATGAACACGAGGAGGTCTCTCTTTTTTCCGAGCTTTTAGCCCGAGTTCAATTACATAAGATACGAGAGCGTTAAAAGCACAAAGTGAAAATAGGAAATACGACGAAGAAGCGTCAGCTTCTAGGAGGATTTATCCCTAAAGGGATTCTCAGCTGTAATCGGCTAAAGCTAGAACAGCTGCCTATCTTTTTCACACAGTGCTTAGCTCGAGTTCAATTACAATAAGATACGAGAGCGTTAAAAGCACAAAGTGTACCAAGGGCATCCGTATCCGTAAGCGAACAAAGTTCGCAACGGCTACAGCAAAATAGGAAATACGACGAAGAGTTTAGTAAGAATTTGCTTTGCAAATTCCTATTCCTAGGAGGATTTATCCCTAGAGGGATTCTCAGCTGTAATCGGCTAAAGCCAAAACAGCTGCCTATCTTTTTCACACAGTGCTTAGATCGAGTTCAATTACACCAAGATACCGAGCCCGTTAAAAACTCAAAGTGTACCAAGGGCATCCGTATCCGTAAGCGAACAAAGTTCGCAACGGCTACAGCAAAATAGGAAATACGACGAAGAGTTTAGTAAGAATTTGCTTTGCAAATTCCTATTCCCCACCTCCAAAGGTATGCCATACCTTTGGAGCTAGGAGGATTTATCCCTAAAGGGATTCTCAGCTGTAATCGGCTAAAGCCAAAACAGCTTGCCTATCTTTTTCGCACAGAGTTTAGGGCGAGTTCAATTACATACGATACCAAGCCCGTTAAGAACTCAACGTAAAAATAGGAAACTTTGCGAAGACGCTTGCGTCTAGCCAAAGTTTATCTTTTTTACACAGAGTTTAGGGCGAGTTCAATTACATACGATACCAAGCCCGTGAAAAACTCAAAGTGTACCAAGAGAAGAAACTCTCCACTGGATCGTTTCTTCCGTATCTGTAAGCGAACAAAGTTCGCAACGGCTACAGCAAAATCGGAAATCTGACGAGTGAAAAGCTCTAGTAGCATGTTTCAGCCCCTAAAGAGATTTTGTACATAAGTTCCAACCTTCATTTTCCAACCTCCAAAGGTATACTATCTCTTTGGAGCTAGGAAAAACTAGCTTTTTCGTATATAACTGTAAACTAAAAACGATAGAAAGTTTCAAATAGTAAATATAAGCAGTTTTGACTGCAGATAGGAAGAGGTTTCAAATGGCAACATTAGTTGATTTAAGTAAAAAACCCTACAATTTAAATAAGGATCAGATTGATTGGGTAGAAAGAACGCTTGCAGAACTATCAGATGAGGAGAAAATCGGACAGTTGTTTGTCAATCTCTTCTTCTTTGGTGGTGATGCCTTTAGTGGAAATACCCTAACCAACAAAGAAATTATTGAGAAATATCATATTGGCGGCGCACGCTATATGAATGGTAGTCCAGAGCAGGTACAGGGGTTAATCAATGAATTACAGACCTATTCCAAGGTACCGCTCTTGGTAGCAGCGAACTGTGATTCTGGTGGAGATGGTGCAGTCAAAGGTGGAACCTATATTTCTTCTGGGGCACAATCAGAGGCAAGTCGTGATACCCGTGTTCCCTATTTGGCGGGTTTGGTATCTGCCCGGGAAGAGACAGCACTCGGTGTCAATGTCAATTTTGACCCCTGTGTGGATATTTTGGAAAACTGGCGCAATACCATTGTCAATACCCGTGCTTATGGGACAAATGCTGAAGATGTGATCCGTTATACGAGTGCCTATTTAGATGGTCTGACAGCAGAGCGAGAGGTGATCCAGTGTATCAAGCATTTCCCTGGTGATGGGACAGAAGAGCGTGACCAACACTTGGTGCTCGGTGTGAACGAACTCTCTAAAGAAGCATGGGAGGCTTCTTTTGGTCAGGTCTATCGTCATCATATTGAGCGTGGTGTAGAGATGATTATGGCAGGGCATATTGCGCTTCCATACTATCAGCAACAGCTCAATCCAAATCTAAAAGATGAGGATATTCTACCTGCAACCTTGGCACCCGAATTGATAGATGGACTATTGAAGACCCATCTTGATTTCAATGGCTTAGTGATTACAGATGCTAGCCATATGTTGGGCATGACAGCTGCTATGCGCAGGGAAGATTACGTACCGAGAGCCATTGCTGCTGGTTGCGACATGTTCTTATTCTTTAATAACATGGAAGAAGATTTTCACTTTATGCTCAACGGTTATCGTAAGGGCATTATTTCTGAGGAACGCTTGAATGATGCGGTTCGTCGAATTTTAGGTCTAAAAGCAAAACTAAATCTTCATGTGAAACAGGCGCAAGGTAAGCTCTTAAAAACTGCCGAAGAGCTAGATGTGATTGGCTGTGAGGAGCATGTAGCTTGGCAGAAAGAAGCAGCAGATAAGTCAATTACCCTCTTGAAAGATACCCAAGAAAACTTGCCCATTAGCCCAGAAACCCACCGCCGTATTCGCCTTTATTACCTTGAAGGTGAAAAAGGAGGGATTATGGATGCGAGCAATGAAGTTGTAGATAATCTCAAGGAGATTTTGGAGCGCAGGGGTTATGAAGTCACGGTCAATGATGGAACTACCCGGATTAAGGGTGCTACCTTAAAGTATAGAGATGAGGTGGATTTGGCTTTGACAGTAGCCAATGTCGTTGGTTACGGCGCACAGAATAACTACCGAATTCAATGGAAAACAGCCATGTCCAATGAAGTACCGTGGTATGTGCATGAAGTGCCAACGATCTTTGTATCGCTCAATTATACAACTCATTTGCACGATGCAACCATGGTCAAAACAGCCATCAATGCCTATCACCATAATCCTAATACCCTCGAAGCCCTCGTTGATAAATTAGAAGGAAAAACCCCTTTCCACGGTGTTCCAAACGAACACGTCTGGGCTAAAAAATGGCAAGCGAAATTGTAAAATTAAGATACGAGAGCGTTAAAAGCACAAAGTGAAAATAGGAAATACGACGAAGAAGCGTCAGCTTCTAGGAGGATTTATCTTTTTCACACAGTGCTTAGCTCGAGTTCAATTACAATAAGATACGAGAGCGTTAAAAGCACAAAGTGTACCAAGGGCATCCGTATCCGTAAGCGAACAAAGTTCGCAACGGCTACAGCAAAATAGGAAATACGACGAAGAGTTTAGTAAGAATTTGCTTTGCAAATTCCTATTCCCCCTCCAAAGGTATGCCATACCTTTGGAGCTAGGAGGATTTATCCCTAAAGGGATTCTCAGCTGTAATCGGCTAAAGCCAAAACAGCTGCCTATCTTTTTCACACAGTGCTTAGATCGAGTTCAATTACACCAAGATACGAGAGCGTATAAAAAGCGAACGAAAAATAGAAGACTGACGATGTGTTCGATGAACACGAGGAGGTCTCTCTTTTTTCCGAGCTTTTAGCCCGAGTTCAATTACACCAAGATATAAAGCCCGTTAAGAACTCAACGTAAAAATAGGAAACTTTGCGAAGACGCTTGCGTCTAGCCAAAGTTTATCTTTTTTACACAGAGTTTAGGGCGTGTTCAATTAAGATGTGAGGACGTGAAGAAAATGGAAAGAAAAATAGGGAATCGGAGAAGATTACTCTGGTAATCGATACGATTCATCTTTTTTCTAGCATTTTTAGTCCGAACTCAGTTGCATAAGATACGAGAGCGTTTGACACGTGTTTCACTCGTTTTATTTCCAACCTTCACCAGTCTGAAAGAGACTGTTGAAGCAACTCCTAGAAAAAATAGACAATCGAAGCAGGTTGGCTTGCAAGCAATGAGATTTAACCTCGCTTTCCAGTTTTTAGGTTTGGGTTAAACGAACAGATGCGAACTTCTCTGACTATTTCAGCCTCTATAAACAAAGGAATTTTCAAATTCCTATGGTATTGCCAAATTTTGCTATTTTTGCTAGAATGGAAGTAATTAAATAGAAGTCTACGAGACTAGTACATCTAGGGAAACTGTCTAGGGAGATGAGCCGTGACTGGAAGCTCATTCGGTGAAAGTAGGTCGAATTCACTCGTGCAAGGACTTAAAAATGAAGGTTTGCAGGAATGCAAATGAAAACGGATGGTACCGCGTGACAACGCTCCGATTGGGTGTGGTCATGCGTTTTTATTTTGGAGGAACTATGTCAACAATTGAACAACAATTAGCTGAACTAAAACAGTCAACGCTTGAAAAGTTGCAAACTATTCGCCATGAAAATGCTAAGGATTTGCAGGATTTGCGGGTCGCTGTACTCGGGAAAAAAGGCTCCTTGACCGATTTGTTGAAAGGCTTGAAAGATTTATCGAATGAAATGAAGCCGATTATCGGAAAGCAGGTAAATGAAGTCCGTGATGTCTTGACGAGGGCTTTTGAAGAAACTGCAACGCTGGTTGAAGCTGAAAAAATAAAGGCTCAATTAGCACAGGAATCAGTCGATGTGACCCTGCCGGGGCGTGCTATCAAACAGGGCTATCGTCATGTCCTGACCCAGACTAGTGAGGAAATTGAAGATATTTTCTTAGGGATGGGCTTTCAGATTGTCGATGGTTTTGAGGTAGAAAAGGACTACTACAACTTTGAGCGGATGAACCTACCAAAAGATCATCCTGCCCGTGACATGCAAGATACCTTTTATATCACAGAAGAAATCTTGATGCGGACCCATACTAGTCCAGTTCAGGCACGGACCATGGATCAACATGATTTCTCAAAAGGTGCCCTCAAGATGATTTCTCCGGGGCGGGTGTTCCGTAGGGATACGGATGATGCCACTCACAGCCACCAATTCCACCAGATTGAGGGATTGGTTGTTGGAAAAAATGTCTCCATGGGTGACTTAAAAGGTACCCTTGAGATGATCATCAAGAAGATGTTTGGTGCAGATCGTCAGATTCGCCTTCGTCCCTCTTATTTCCCATTTACAGAGCCATCAGTTGAGGTTGATGTATCCTGCTTTAAGTGTGGTGGTGAAGGCTGTAATGTCTGTAAGAAAACAGGCTGGATTGAAATCTTAGGGGCAGGAATGGTACACCCCCATGTCCTTGAAATGAGCGGAATTGATTCGGCTGAATATTCTGGTTTTGCCTTTGGTCTCGGTCAGGAACGGATAGCCATGCTCCGTTACGGTATCAATGATATTCGTGGCTTCTATCAAGGGGACATTCGCTTTTCTGAGCAGTTCAAATAAGAGGGGGCTTTAGATGATTGTTGAAATCGAGAAAAAAGATCTCTCTTTACTTAGGGAAATGGCCATGCAAACTTTTCGAGAGACCTTTGGAGAATGGATTAAGGAAGCAGATTTGGAATATTTCTACACCCATGATTTAGCTCTTGAAACCTTGGAAAAAGAGTGGCAAAATCCAGAATCTGCTCATTATTTTGTGGTCCATGAAGGTCAGCCTGTTGGCTTTTTGAAAGTGAATTGGGGTCAGGCTCAGACTGAGCATGAATTGGAAGATGCTTTTGAAATCCAACGGCTCTATGTCTTGAAATCCCATCATGGCTACGGTCTTGGTAAAGCCTTATTTGAATTTGCCCTAGAGCAGGCTAGAAAAGCCGGTTTTACATGGGCTTGGTTAGGAGTTTGGGAGAGGAATTTTAAGGCACAGCAATTTTACTTTAAGTATGGCTTTGAGCGCTTTAGTCAACACGAGTATGTGACAGGAGAAACAGTAGATATTGACTGGCTTTTGAAAAAGCAGATAAGGGAAGAAAAATGAGGAAGTAAGATGTTAGTAAGTTATAAGTGGTTAAAAGAATTGGTGGATATTGAGGTGTCGAGCAAGGACTTGGCTGAAAAAATGTCTACGACAGGGATTGAGGTAGAAGGAGTGACCGCTGCGGCAGCTGGGTTGTCTAAAATTGTAGTCGGAGAGGTTCTCTCTTGTGAAGATGTCCCAGATACCCATCTCCATGTCTGTCAAGTAGATGTGGGCGAAGAAGCACCACGCCAAATCGTCTGTGGGGCACCGAATGTTCGAGCGGGCATCAAGGTCATGGTGGCACTCCCTGGAGCTCGCATTGCAGGCAATTACAAGATTAAAAAAGGGAAAATCCGTGGCTTGGAATCGCTCGGCATGATCTGTTCGCTCGGAGAGCTAGGGATTTCGGATTCAGTTGTTCCAAAGGAATATGCTGATGGGATTCAGATTTTGCCAGAAGATGCAGTCAATGGCAGGGATGTTTTTCCTTACCTTGACTTAGATGATGAAGTGATTGAACTATCGATTACACCGAATCGTGCGGATGCCCTTTCCATGCGTGGGGTGGCTCATGAGGTCGCAGCAATCTATGATAAGGCAGTTCAGTTTAAGGACTTTCCTCTAGTAGAAGTAGAGAAGAAGGCTAGCGATGTGATTGAGGTAGCTATTGAGTCCCAGAAAGTAGCTGCCTATCATGCACGCGTGATTGAAAATGTGACCATTGCACCAAGTCCTCAGTGGTTGCAAAACCTCTTGATGAATGCGGGGATTCGTCCAATTAACAATGTGGTTGATGTAACCAACTATATCCTCCTTTATTTTGGACAACCAATGCATGCTTTTGACTTGGATAAATTTGAAGATCAGACGATTGTGGCGCGTGATGCACGGGACGGAGAAAGCCTGGTGACCTTAGATGAGGTGGAACGCACATTGCTAGCAGATGATATTGTCATCTCCGTTGCGGATAAGGCGGTTGCCCTCGGTGGTGTCATGGGGGGTGCAGCGACAGAGATCGATAACCAGTCTAAAAACATCGTCTTAGAAGCAGCTCTTTTTGATGGAAAATCCATCCGTAAAACCTCTAGTCGCTTGAATCTTCGTTCTGAATCGTCTTCTCGTTTTGAAAAAGGGATTAACATAGAAGATACCACAGTAGCGCTAGATGCAGCCGCAAGCATGATTGCAGATCTAGCAGGAGGTCAGGTGTTAGCAGGTCTTGTTTCTGCTGGAGAAGTAAAGACTAGTCCGGTTCCTGTTTCTGCCCATTTAAGCTATGTCAATCGTACCTTGGGGACGAGCCTTGTCTATAGCGATATTGAAGCGATTTTCCACCGTCTAGGTATGGAGATTGCAGGCGATGAGGTAAGTTTCACTGTTCAAGTCCCATGTCGCCGTTGGGATCTTCGTATTCCAGCAGACTTGGTGGAAGAAATTGCCCGGATTTATGGATACGACAAGCTACCAACGACCCTACCAAAAGAGGAGGGAGCAGCAGGTGAATTGACAATCAGCCAGCAACTCCGTCGCCACATTCGGACACTAGCCGAGGGAGCAGGCTTGAGCGAGACCATTACCTACGCATTGACAACTCCCGAAAAGGCTGTTGAGTTTAGCCTCAGACCTACAACAGTTACAGAACTCATGTGGCCAATGACAGTGGACCGCTCTGCCCTGCGTCAAAATATGATTTCAGGCATGCTTGATACGGTTGCCTACAATGTAGCCCGTAAAAATAAGGATTTGGCTCTGTATGAAATCGGAAAAGTCTTTGAGCAGTCAGGAAATCCGAAAGAAGAACTTCCGCAAGAAATCACGAAATTTGCCCTTGTTCTTACAGGTCTTGTGGCAGAGCAAGACTTCCAAACAGCGGCAGTTCCGGTTGATTTCTTTCATGCCAAGGGAATTGTCGAAGCCCTATTTGCTAAATATTCGCTTGAAGTGCATTATGTACCAACGAGTGACCTTGCAGCCCTTCATCCAGGACGGACTGCCCAGATCGAGCTAGATGGTCAAGTGATTGGGTTTGTTGGACAGGTCCATCCACAACTGGCGAAAGAATATGGGATTCCAGAAACTTACGTGGCAGAGGTAAATGTAGATGCCATAGAGGCAGCTCTTCAGCCGGTTCAACCCTTTACTGAGATTTCTAAATTCCCAGCTGTTAGCCGTGACATTGCCCTCCTGGTAGATCAGCATACCCAGCATCAGGCGATTCTGGATGCTATTGAAGCTGCCAATGTCAAACGTCTTACGAAGGTCAGCCTCTTTGATATTTACACTGGTAGCAATATTGAGCCAGGCAAAAAATCAATGGCTTATAATCTTACCTTCCAAAATCCGCAAGATAGCCTCACTGATGAAGAGGTTGCGAAGTATATGGAAAAAATAACTTCAGCTCTCGGTCAGATAGGTGCAGAAATTCGATAATATAGTGAGTGTGCTGTAACTAGCTAAAGCTAGAATAGCTATAGCAGACCTAGAAGATCTGGTAATACTCCTTACGTTCTCCCCTTTTTCAATTTTTATTGAGTATTAGATGAAACAAAAAAACTTGGGTGAAACCAAGTTTTTTATGGTATTAGAGTAAAAATAATTCAATCTGAATCTGCTCTGTCTCGCCATATTTGGCAAGGAGCTGGGCTGCGATATCCTCATACAGGATATGGATGGCCGCAATTTTCTCAGGAAATTGCTTGCCGATATAGTCAAATCTACATTCGATGGTGAGAAATAATTCATGAAAGAGTTCGTTGATGTGTTCTAATTGAGCAATCAAGGCAGGGTCGTTTTTTAGAAAATCAGGGATTTCTGTACGGTGGCTGGCAAAGTCATCCATTTTCTTGACAGGAAAACACCCATACTCTAAGCAAAATTCATACATCGTCTATTCTCCATTCTCGAGTTAAGGTCTTACTTGACTATACCATATTTGTTAGTAGAGCCCAACTATTCTGTTTAAGATTTTTTTAATGAAATTTTCAGTTTTCTTTCATGTTCTTCCGTTACACTATTTTCATCAATGATAAAGGGAGCAGCAGATGAATACAAGAATCGTACAAAAACAGTTTAAACGCAAGGAATCCAAATATATTGTGGACAAGAAGGTATTTGCCCTACTGGAGCTGGAATTAAAAAAGCATATGGTAGCTGATGACTATGCTCAGTCTACTATTACCAATATCTATTTCGATAATGATCGTTTTGAGATGATTCAGGATGCCATTGCCAAGAAATATGGTCGGGAAAAGGTGAGAATGCGGGTCTATGATACGAATCCGAACGAAAATAGTCAGGCGTTTTTAGAAATTAAACAAAAAGAAAATAAAATTGGCTTCAAGTACCGCCTGACTTCAACTCCGCCTGCAGTCATGAATTACGTGGAAAAAGGCTTGGCGGATCAGACCATTACAGATGAAAAGGTAACCTCAAAACTACTTGCTCTAAGGGAACGCTATGGGACAATCAAGCCCAAGATGTATATATCCTATGACCGTGTGTCTTTCAAGGGAAAAGAAGATAAGAAGGTGCGCGTGACTGTGGATCAACATTTGCTCTATCGCGCTGACTATGTAGATGTGAGGAAAGGAAAATTTGGCAAGCACCTGCTTGATCCCAACAAGGTCATTATGGAAGTCAAGGTGCCAGAGAAGCAACCCATTTGGCTAGTGGAATTGCTTGAAAAATATCAGATTGAAAAGCAATCTTTTTCAAAATACGGAAATGCCTATCGTTTAACTCAAGAAAATAGGGGAGGTGAGCATCATGGAAACGCAGTTATTTAGTAGTATTTTTACCAGTAGTACAGTCAATGTGAGCATTGCACAGCTTGGATTGAGCTTGACGGTTAGTCTTATTCTAGGTTTGGTCTTGGCTGGGATTTATAAGTATAAAGCTAGTTACACCAAGGAATTTGTCGTAACCCTAAGCCTGCTTCCCAGTCTCATTGCGGTTATTATCTTCTTGACCAATGGCAGTCTGGGGACTAGTGTTGCAGTGGCAGGGACTTTCAGTTTGATTCGCTTTCGCTCAGCAGCAGGAACTTCCAAGGAACTTCTAGCAATCTTTATGGCGACAGCCATCGGATTGGCGACAGGGATGGGACATCTGGCACTTGCAATCATCGTCACCCTTATCTTGGGACTTATGATCTTCATTTTGGAACACACTCGCTTTGCACAAGTCGATCAAGACCGTCGTTATCTTTTGATGAGTGTTGGAAAGGATGGTGATGATCAAGAGTTTATTGAGCAGGAATTGGGCAAGGTCTGTCGGCAGGTGGAATTGCTATCTGTTCAGTATAAGGCTAAAAAGGATATCCTGGTCTTGGAATACCTGCTATTACTAGAAAGCAAGATGACAGATAAACAGCTATTGGATTGTTTGCTTGTGGCAAACCCTGCTTCAGTGAGCCTTTACAAGCAAGTGCCTAAGAAAAAATACTTATAATCATTCCAGTTTACATTCTCCAGATGATTCTGGGGATTTTTTTGTTCTTTATACTCACTAAAAATCAAAAGTAGACTAGCTTTCACAATTAAGAATGGTGAAAGGTTGGAAATGAGAGTAGCACCGCTCATTTCCTTACAATCGAAGCAGAAGGGAGAACGATCCTTTACCAAGGCAAGTTGATGAAGGATCCTTTTGATTTTTAAAGAGTATTATTTGTAGACGAGGTAAAGGCTTTCTGTGTTTTGTCTGTATTTTATAAAGTGATGCGATAGATAATCTACAGATGTTGACGTAAAGTTCGTCTTTTATATTTTTATTTTGAAAAAATAGGACATTCAAATTGTTTTTAATGCTTGTATAGAACTAAAAAATAGGAAAAGTTCGCTTTTTGTATTTATAATGATATTTTAGGGAGATTTGTCACTGTTTCTTTTTTGATATATAATGACTTCATGACTTGATTTAGACCAGTCATACTGGTTAGAAAGGTATTATTTATATGAAGAAACAATTGTATGCAGCAGCGACAGCAGCAACCTTAGTATCAGTAGCGCCGTATGTTGCTCAAGCTGAGCAAGCAAATCCGGGTGTAGAAGTCCAACAACAAGATGCACAACTAAAAGCAGAGCTCAATGCTCTCTATCAAAAGGTTGAGGAATTGACGACCTATGCAAAAAACCTAGATCGGGAGAATTACTACAAGGAGCAGTTCGCCATGAACTATTTCACCTCCATAGCCCAAGGGGGAGATCCTGTGGTGATTAAAAGTCAGCTAGAGGCTGGGGTGAACAAGACCTTAGCAGACTTTAAAGCACAGGTCGAAGAGGATTATGCACAAGCTCGTGATCATTATCTTTCAGTGATAAAGGTAAGTTTTAACCCTGATAAGTTTGAGCAGATTAAACGTTTTGCGGAGGATCCAACTAAAAGCATTGCAAACATCCAAACCTTTGCTGTGCAACTATCAGCAGAACAAAAGGCTGAGGAGGAAGCTGCCAGAAAAGCGAAAGAAGAACAAGCAAAATTAGAGGCAGCAAAGCAGCAAGCGACAACAGAAATTTCTCAAATGCAGGAATTACCAGACGATGTAAAAAATGGCTACCTCACTAGGGTAAGTGCTGCAAGCAGCGTAGAAGAAGTTGAGACCATTAAGCAGGAAGCAAGGCAATACGTAACTACTCATCTGAAAGCAGAGCTCAATGATCTCTATCAAAAAGTCGAGGAATTGACGAAGTATCCGACGGATAAAGATAAAGAAAAGTACTACAAGGAGCAATTTGCTATGGATTATTTTACTTCCATAGCTCAAGAAAAAGATCCTGTGATGATTAAAAGTCAGCTAGAGACTGGGGTGAGCAAGACCTTAGCAGACTTTAAAGCACAGGTCGAAAAAGATTATGCACAAGCTCGTTCTTATTATGTTTCATCACTAGAGGCGGTCTTTAGTCCTAATAGGTTCGAGCAACTGAAGCGTTTGGCGGAGGATCCAACTAAAAGCATTGCAAACATCCAATCCCTTGCGCAGCAACTATCAGCAGAACAAAAGGCTGAGGAGGAAGCAGAGAAAAAAGCCAAGGAAGAGCAAGCCAAATTAGAGGCAGCAAAGAAACAAGCGATAGCAGAAATTTCAAAAATGCAGGAATTGCCTAACAGCGTCAAAAATGGTTACCTCACTAGGGTAAAAGCTGCAAGTACGGTAGAAGAAGTCGAGGCAATTAAGAAAGAGGTAGCACAATATGTGGTGACTCGTCAGCAGGTTGAGGCGAAAAGAGCAAAGGCTAAGGATACCTTGACCAAGAAAGAGTATCTCTATCCAGGTCAACGTACAGGTTATTTAAATAGACTAGAGCAGGCAGGAACAGAGGCAGAGATTGACAGTATCTTGGCAGAAGCGGATATGAAGGCGACGATCAATAAGGCTCTTTTCCAAAAGAGAGCAGGCATCAGCAAGGAGATTGACCAGCTAGCTTACTTAAGTCAGGAGCAAAAGGCTGATTTCAAGGGGCAATTAGAAGAATTGCAGTCTGAGGGACAGTTGGATCATGTTTTACTGGTAGCTAAGAAAGCCAATATCCAATCTCTGAAGAATCTAGGAAAAGAAGATCTTCAAAAAGCCAAGGCTTTCTTAAAGGCGATTAAGCAGTTACCGGAAGTAAAAGATGAGGACCTATATCAGGGTCAAATGGAGGTTTGGCAAGCAGTTGGACATGCCTTAGAGATTTATCTGGATCCTTTTGAGAGGTTGAATCCTGAAAAAGATACCAATCTAACACAGATGCAACTTTCTGGTCGCCTAAGTCGCTTATACGATGCTCTTCACTATGGAGAGATGGAATACATTGCTCGGGACTTAGAGCAGAAACGTCAGAAATATCCAGATAATCAAGAATTAAAGAAATTGATTAAAGAAATGTTCCACGCTCCTTATGCTTCCCTAGATACAGGTGGTAAGAATGGGGATTTTGATGCCTTTTTGAGGAGGGATATTTACCCAAATCAGAAGAAATTCAATGACTTGTATCGGAGCCTATCCAGCAAACCCTTAACCCCGCTTGTACCTGCCAAGCCTATTGTTAAGGTAATCACTCATCGTGAAACACGTAAGGAGGCAGTACCATTCCAAACTATTACCCGAGAAAATCCTAATTTACCAAAGGGTGAGAAACGGATTATTATAAAAGGTAGGGCAGGTGTCCGTACTATTGTCGAAGAAGTGCAAATGAAAGGAAATCAAATCCTCTCCCGTAAGCTAGTCTCAGATATGGTGACAACCCCTGCTACTAATGAAGTAGTGGAAATTGGGACCAAAGAAGCTGACAATAAAATGTCTGCCCAACCGGGTCAAAATGGACGGAATACAAACCCTACCCAACCGGGTCAAAATGGACGGAATACAAGCCCAGGACAATCAGGTCAAAGCGGACGAAACACAAGTCCTGGACAATCAGGTCAAAGCGGACGGAATACAAGCTCTGGACAATCAGGTCAAAGCGGACGGAACACAAGCCCTGGGCAATTAGGTCAAAATGGACGGAATACAAGCCCTGAACAACAGGGTCAGAACGAGCAGAAAGACGAATCACCAAAACAAGAACAGGTCAAACCGAGAAAGGTGTTGCCAAAAACCAATGCAGCACCAAGCATGTTATCAGCTATCGGTGTCGCTCTAATAGGTCTGACAGGTCTAGTGGTGAAAAAACGCAGAAAATAACCCTCTAAGGGAATAAAGTGAGAGGTTGAGATTAGGTTCTCTTCCTCTTTTTTACGACTTCTTATATTTCTGTAAACAAAAATATCAAGCTAGGTTACAGTTCTTTTGTTTACTTTTAGTACTGGGCAAGGAGCTGCAGGCTGCTTCAACAGTCTAAGGACTGTTGAAGGTTGGAAATCATACTGACGATAGTCAGTAACAATCGTAGAGTAGGGCAAAGTGAGTTCCAATCATCTGGAAGAGTGAAACAGTTCGGCGGACTGTTTCAGCCTGAGCCTAGAAATTTGAGAGCGAAGTGGGCAAGGTTGGAAATGAGGAAACGAAGCCGAAGGTAGAACTAGCGTTCACCAAGACAAGTTGACGAAGTATCCTTTTGATTTTTATTGAGTATTACTTTTGCTGAAGTATGAGGGAAGAGGATTTCTTATCTTTGGAGATACATCAGAAGAAATGATTATAGGAGCGGTATCTTATCTGTGCTTTATCTGTTTTTTAAGTCATTAAAAGAAACTTCTCTCAAACTAGTGGTATAATAAAGAAGAATATAAAAAGAGATAGCAAGAGAGGAGAAGACAATGCATAAGATTTTAGTGGTTGAAGACGATGTGACCATCAATCAAGTGATTTGTGAATTTTTAAAAGAACATGATTACCAAGTAACATCTGTGATGGACGGGGGAGAAGCCTTAGAGTGCTTTACGCAAGAGAACTTTGATCTCATCATTTTGGATATCATGCTTCCAACTGTCAGTGGTCTAGATGTCCTAAAAGAAATTCGAGCCAATTCTCAGGTTCCGGTCATAATGTTGACTGCCTTGGATGACGAATACACTCAGTTAGTTAGTTTTAACCACTTGATTAGTGATTATGTAACCAAGCCATTTTCTCCGCTTATTCTTATCAAGCGGATTGAAAATATCTTGCGTCGTTCTGTTACTTATTCTGAGATCGTAGTAGATGAATTGCGGGTATCTTTAGAAGATCGAACGGTTTACTGGAAGGGTGAAAAAATGTCACCGACCAAAACGGAGTATGAGTTGCTTGAGACTCTTGCTAAACGGAAATACCATCTGGTGACCCGTGAGCAGCTAATGGATGTGATTTGGGGCTATAGCGAGCTTGATACACGTGTCTTGGATAATCATATCAAAAATATACGCAAGAAAATACCAGGGATTCCCTTAGTTACGATTACAGGAATGGGCTACCAGCTAGGGAGAGAATCAAAGTGAAAATTGCAAAAAGACATTTCCTTTGGACCAGTGGTTTGATTTTTTTTGTGGTCACCGCTTTATTGACAACCCTCTATTTTGTCATGCCAATGTATTATCAATTTGTCAAAATGAGAGAGATAAAACAGGAATTTAACTATGTATCAAGCAGTCTTCAAGGAAAGTCGCTAGCTGAGATAGGAGAGCTTTTGGAACATTTTGACGAAAAAAATGGTCGAATGTGGTTTAGCTTGTCAGACGAGGAAGGGACTCTTTATTACCCCAAAATAGAGGAATTAAATTCAGATGTACGATTAGAGGTGAGTATCTTTTTAGCGCAGGATATGGAGCCTGAGAAGTTGAAAGAGACTATCTTAGATAAGGAAGGGACCAACTATAAGCTCGAGGGAGAGTATTCCCTGCAACCTATTTCTGACGCCACCCAGGTCTTGCTTCACTTGTCACCCTATTTTCTTATCTTCTTCCTCTGTTTAGGAACTGCCTTATCCTATATTTACAGTCGGATTTCGACTAAGCGACTGAAACAGATTTCTGAGACCACACGAAAAATGGTTAGCCTTTTGCCGAATGTGCTATGTCAGGTAGAAGGGCACGATGAAATTGCAGAGCTTGCCCAAGATGTCAATACCCTTTATGATAGCTTGTTACGCAACATGGAGGCACTCCGCCTTGAAAATGAGAAGGTAGCAAAAAGTGAACGGAGTAAGGCAGAGTTTTTGAGGATGACTTCTCATGAATTAAAAACACCTATTACAGGAATGATGGGAATCGTAGATGGGATGATTTATGGCATCGGTGAGTTTAAAGACAAGGAGAAGTACCTAAAAAAATGTAGAGATATTTTGGAGCAGCAGTCACAATTGGTTCAATCCATTTTAGCCATGTCTAAATTAGAGCTACAGGTTATAGAAAACATGAATCAAGCCTTCTTCTTGTCAGATGAATTGATGGGGCAGGTCGAATTTTACCAGACCTTAGCTGAAGTACAGGGCTACCGCTTTTCAGCTCAATTAGAACCCTTAGAGGTTGAAGGGAACCAGGTTCACTTGCTCAAGGCGGTAAAAAATATCCTAGACAATGCCTTTCATTATACACGGGCAGGCGGAGAAATTGTTCTTCGATTAGAAGGCAATCAGCTCATCATTGAAAATGAGGCTGAAAAAATCTTGAGCCCAGAGCAGGTCGACCAGATTTTCCAACCATTTTATCGACCAGATTATAGCCGTAGCCGTAAGGACGGAGGTACTGGTTTAGGACTTTTCATTGTTCAACAAATTTTAGACAGGCACCAACTCACCTATCGATTTGAAGCCATTGAGGATAGGTGGATGCGCTTCACCATTTTCTTTTAGCAGTGATGTCCAAGTGTTTGGGACTGGGAGAAATAGGCTATTTGGTGTACGGAACGGATGTTGCATATTTTGTTTAGCTCTCACCCTCCTCACAGCTTAATTTGGAAAGGGAGCATTACATGAAAAAACTCCCTATTGGGAAAGACCAGGCTTCAATTTCTAAGCACATAAAAAATACCCCACTGGGGTATAACTCGCTTTCTCATTTCCTAGCTCGTGAAAAAATACCCCACTGGGGTATTTTTTTAATGTGCGACGCGACGACGGGCTGCTTTCTTACGATTTTCTTCAATGAATGCTTCTTTCTTTTCTTCAGGTTCGATGATTGTCTTATGAATCGTAAAAATCGCACCTGCGGCAAGAGCAACTGTGCTAGCAACTCCTGTCAAGAAACCTTTTCCAAAACCTTTAGCCATAGTTGTTTCTCCTTTACTTGTGTTATAATAGATTGTAGCGAAAAAACAAAAAATTTTCAAGGGAAAAGATGAAAACGAAGATAATAGTAGTAGTAGGGCCAACTGCGGTAGGGAAAACGGATCTGGGAATTGATCTTGCTAGGAAATACGAGGGTGAGATTATTAGTGGCGACAGCCAGCAGGTTTATCGGCAATTAGATATTGGAACGGCTAAGGTGACGAAGGAAGAGCAAGATCTTGTTCCCCACCATTTGATTGATGTACGTGATGTGACCGAAGGTTACTCCGCTTTTGATTTTGTGGCAGAAGCAGGTAGGCGGATTGAAGAGATAGTAGATAGAGGAAAGCTACCGATTATTGTGGGTGGTACAGGGCTCTATATTCAAAGTCTGCTTGAGGGCTATCATCTGGGCGGTCAGGTGGCACATGGAGAGATTCTCGCCTACCGTAAGGAGTTAGATCACTTGTCAGATGAAATGCTCTTTGGGAAAATAGCAGAGCTAGGGATTGAGATTCCTCAGATCAACCGGAGACGAGCCATAAGACAGTTGGAACTGGCACATTTTGGTCAAGAGTTGGAAAATCAAGAACCAGCCTACCAAGCCTTGGTGATTGGTCTATCAGATGAGCGCTCCGTCTTATATGAACGAATTAACCAGCGGGTGGACCAGATGTTAGAAGTAGGTTTGCTTGCAGAAGCTAACTGGCTCTATGAAACGTATCCGACAGCCCAAGCGAGCTTGGGAATCGGCTACAAGGAATTTTTTCCTTATTTTGCTGGGCAGATAAGTCTTGAAGAAGCTGTCAACAAAGTCAAACAAAATACCCGGCGTTTTGCGAAACGCCAGTTGACTTGGTTCCGCAACCGTATGCAGGTGGTATTTGACAGGGTATCTGAAGTAGGAGTGAGAGATAAAATCTACCAGCGAGTAGGGGAATTTTTAGAGGAAAAACATGATTGAAACGAGAAAAGAAGAAGAACGTGTCTTGCTAATTGGGGTAGAATTGCAGCAGACGGAGAACTTTGCTATGTCGATGGAAGAGCTGGCTAGCCTTGCTAAGACAGCTGGTGCAAAGGTTCAAGGTTGTTATACTCAGAAACGTGAAAAGTATGATAGCAAGACCTTTGTAGGTTCTGGTAAATTAGAGGAAATCAAACGGATGGTTGAAGCAGACAAGATTGATACGGTCGTTGTGAACAATCGTTTGACACCGCGCCAGAATGTGAATTTAGAAGAAATCTTAGGGGTCAAGGTGATTGACCGGATGCAGTTGATTTTGGATATTTTTGCTCTGCGAGCCCGAAGCCATGAGGGGAAGTTGCAGGTGCATCTGGCACAGTTAAAATATATGCTGCCACGCTTGATTGGACAAGGAACTATGCTCAGTCGTCAGGCTGGTGGGATTGGCTCTCGTGGACCGGGTGAAAGCCAGCTAGAGCTCAACCGCCGGAGTATTCGCAACCAAATAGCGGACATTGAACGCCAACTCAAGGTCGTGGAGAAAAATCGAGCAACGGTACGAGAACGTAGGCTAAAGTCCAGTATTTTTAAAGTCGGACTCATCGGCTACACCAATGCAGGAAAGTCCACTATTATGAATGCCCTAACTGATAAGCACCAGTATGAAGCAGATGAGTTGTTTGCGACCTTGGATGCGACGACTAAGCAGGTTCAGCTATCAGATACGTTTCAAGTGACGATAACGGACACAGTTGGCTTTATCCAAGATTTACCGACAGAGCTTATTTCAGCCTTTAAATCTACTCTAGAAGAGTCTATGAATGTTGACTTGTTGCTCCATGTTATTGATGCTTCGGATCCCAATCATGCAGAGCAGGAAGAAGTCGTCTTGGACATCTTACAAGAATTGGAGATGCTGGACATTCCCCGCCTAGCCCTTTATAATAAGTTAGATAAGACAGATGATCGCTTTACACCGAGCCAATTTCCACATGTCATGCTATCTGCTAAAGATGAGCATGCCAAATCTCATATCCAGATAATGCTCTTGGCGAAGATTAAAACCCTGTTTGAGCCTTTTGAGCTTCGACTTCCCTTAAAAGATAGCTATAAAATTCATGATCTTGGTCGCATATCCTTGATTGATAAGCGCTTCTATGAGGAAGATCTAGAAGTGATCAAGGGGTATATCGCTAAGGAGCACAAGTGGAAATTAGAGGAATTTGAAAATGGACTATATTGACCTAGCCTTAAAATATGGTGGCTTTACCAGTCTCGATAGAGTTTATCTGACACGGCAATTGCAAGACTTGACGGATAGTCAAAAACTGGCTTTTATCACGCCACCCCCCTCTGTCATCAATGCCTATTTTGCGGAATTGTATCAAAAGAGCAGTCCACAGGCTGCGACAGACTACTATCTGGATTTGTCTAAGCAGCTCAATCTGTTTCTTAACCAGCCTTCTTTCGCAGAAGAAAAGCCCTTTGTCCGCTTGAATTTATCAGGGAAATCCTTTGGCTTTGCCTATCAAGGTGAGAAAGAAGTGGCGCGTGTTTTTGCAGAGAAAGAAGAGGTCATAACGCCTGCTCTTCTCTTTGAGATTGCTCAAGTATTTCCTCATTATAAGGTCTGGATTGAGGAGAGAAAGATCTGGATGCAGCCCTTTTCAATAGATGAGGAAAGCCTTGTGGCAGTTGAAAGTGATTCTCTTTTAACGGATCTTGCTGAAAGTGTGGATTGGGTGCGGATTTCAGGCTTGAACCAAGAAGAGGTGATAGAGGTTGCGAGCCATTATCAAGGGCAAGCCTACTATGCTTGGTCAGGACGGACGGCTCTTATCTATATTCAACGATAGAAAGAAGTATATGTATATTCAATTTTTAGGAACAGGAGCGGGTCAACCCTCCAAATCACGCAATGTCTCAAGTTTGGCATTGAAATTATTAGATGAAATCAACGAAGTATGGTTATTCGATTGTGGAGAAGGGACGCAGAATCGCATTTTAGAAACGAGTATTCGTCCCCGCAAGGTGAGTAAGATTTTTATTACCCATCTACATGGAGACCACATCTTTGGTCTGCCAGGCTTTTTATCTAGCCGCTCATTTCAGGGCAATGAAGAGCAGACAGATATTGATATTTATGGACCGATAGGCATTCGCCAGTTTGTCTTGACCAGCCTAAAGGTGTCTGGGTCTCGTCTCCCCTATCGGATTCATTTTCATGAGTTTGAGGTAGAGCAAGTAAATAAGGTGCTTGAGACAGACAAATTCACAGTATTTGCAGATAAGCTAGACCATACGATACCTTGTGTCGGCTATCGTATCATGCAAAAAGAGTTGGAAGGGAGACTTGATGCAGAGGCACTGAAGGCAGCAGGCCTACCCTTTGGTCCCTTATTTGGACGAATCAAAAATGGTGAAAATGTGGTCTTGGAGGATGGAACAGAGATTATCGCGAGTGACTATGTTTCGCCACCTCGCCCTGGGAAAATTGTGACGATTTTAGGGGATACACGTAAGTGCCATGCCAGTGTGCGCCTTGGGGTCAATGCAGATGTGCTTGTCCATGAGGCGACTTATGGAAAGGGCGATGAGAGGCTTGCTCGCAAGCATGGGCATTCGACCAATATGGAGGCGGCAATGGTTGCAAAAGATGCGGGAGCAAAGCGCCTGCTACTGAATCACATCAGCCCACGTTTTTTATCCAAGGATATCAGCCAGCTTCGAAAAGAGGCAAGCAGTATTTTTGAACAGGTTCACATTGTCAAAGATTTAGAGGAGGTTGAAGTGTGAGGAAGATTTTGATAACAGGGGCTTCGGGGGGCTTGGTTCAAGCCATGGTACCACTTTTGGTAGATGATTTCCTAATCCTACTGGGGCGCGATAAGGAAAAGATGATGCGCCTTTATGCTAGCCATGCCAATAAATTGGTCTTAGATACTGATATTCGAGACGAAAAAGCCTTGATAGAGCTGTTGGGACAGCTGGAGGAGCGTTTTGGTGCCATAGATATTTTGGTCAATAATGCAGGCTATGGTTCGTTTGCGGACTTTACGGATTTTTCTAGCCAAGAGGTGCGGGCTATGTTTGAGATCAATACCTTTGCCCTCATGACCCTGTCTCGCTTGGTGGGAGAGCAGATGAAAAAAAGGCAAAAAGGTCAGATTATCAACATCGTCAGCATGGCTGGTTTAATGGCTTCTAGCAAGTCTTCGGTTTATTCAGCGACAAAATTTGCGGCTATCGGCTTTTCGAATGCCCTGCGTCTGGAGCTGGCGACTTCAAATGTCGTGGTGACTACGGTTAATCCAGGTCCTATTGCAACGGGTTTCTTTGAAGAGGCTGATCCGGATGGTGCTTATTTGAAATCTGTTAAAGCTTTCTTGTTGCAACCCGATACGGTGGCTCGTAAGATTGTTAGAACGATGGGTACTAAGAAAAGAGAGCTCAACTTGCCTTGGAGCTTAGCATTTGCCCATAAATGTTATGCCCTATTCCCACACCTTGCGGATTTTCTTGCCCGTACCGTTTTTAACTACAAATAGTGGTTTCATGTAATAGTATGGTCTTGTCAGCTTGCCTTATAGAATACCTGCTCTCCCTTTGATTGGCAGGCGAAATAAGCATAGAATAAAATGAATAGTACAGCCCTCCTTTTTCCTTGGGTGCTGTGCCTTTAGTAATACGAAACGAAAGGAAGGATAGGGATGAAAAAACTATGGCGCATAATATATAGTCGTACCTTTATCGTTCTCTTACTGCTTGCAGTGACGGTTGGGGCGATCTTGTGGACGGTCAGCTCAGCAACAGTGCTGGCACCTGCTCTCCTCTCTGTTTTACAGTTTTTTTCGATTTTAGTAGCCATTTCGGTGATTAACCGACCGATGAACGCCAGCTTTAAACTGACCTGGATTATTTTTATCATCGGGATTCCGATTTTTGGAGCTCTCTTTTACTTTATTTTGCAGTCTAATATTGAAACGAGGCGCTATCGGAAGACGTTCAAACGGCAAAGTTTGCTTTTACGGCAATATGGACAGACTTCCCATAAGGTTCTAAATGCCTTGGCAGAGCAGGATAAGGACCAGTTAAAACTGGCACACTATATGAACCAGTATGTCGGCTATGCTCTGCACTCTAATACGGACGCAACCTATTTTTCATCTGGGGAGGCAAAGTTTGAAGCCCTGTTGGATGAACTACGCAAGGCAGAGACCTACATTTTTATGGAATATTTTATTGTTGACTTTGGCTATATGTGGGATTCTATCTTAGAGATCTTGAAAGAAAAAGCGGCGCAGGGAGTGGAGGTACGCTTTATGTACGATGGGACGAATTCCCTAACCCTCTTGCCCTATAATTATTATAAAACCCTAAGAACATACGGCATCAAGACCAAGGTCTTTTCTCAGATTATCCCTGTTTTATCAACCGTACAAAATAATCGAGATCATCGAAAGATTGCGGTAATTGACGGGAAAGTAGCCTTTACAGGTGGGGTCAATATTGCCGATGAATACATCAACCGTAAAGAGCGCTTCGGCTATTGGAAAGATGCAGCCATTATGGTCAAGGGAGAAGCAGTTGCCAATTTTACTCTCATGTTCTTGCAGATGTGGAATTTCAATGAAAAAGCGCAAAATGACGATTTGAAATATTTAAAAGATCACCATGATCAAGAAAAATCAATCATTGATTCGGAAGGGTTTTTCCTGCCTTATGGTGAAAGCCCCTTTGATGGAGATGAGGTGGCCAAGCGTGTCTGTCTTGACATGATTCAGTCGGCGACCAAGTACATTTATATCATGACCCCCTATCTGGTCTTGGATGATGAGATGTTGGATAATTTGACCTACGCAGCTAAGCGAGGCGTAATGGTCCGTATTTTGCTACCACATATTTATGATAAGCAGTCAGCCTACCTAGCAGCACGAACAGATTTTCCAACCTATCTAGAGGCTGGTATTGAGATTTATGAATACACACCAGGTTTTGTCCATTCAAAGGTTGTGCTTGTTGATGATAAAAAAGCGACTGTTGGTACAGTGAACATGGATTTTCGTAGTTTTTACCTTAATTTTGAATGTGGGCTCTATATCTATAAACACCATCAGGTTTTAGCGGATATTCATAGGGATTTTGAAGACTCTTTTGCTCAATCTGAGCAGATTACATTGATGAACTTCGTACGGACCTATCCTTGGTATAAGCGATTTGGTGGTGCTCTGATGAAGATTATTGCCCCACTCTTGTAGGGTAATGAAGATACGAGAGCGTTAAAAGCACAAAGTGAAAATAGGAAATACGACGAAGAAGCGTCAGCTTCTAGGAGGATTTATCTTTTTCACACAGTGCTTAGCTCGAGTTCAATTGAATAAGATACGAGAGCGTAAAACAACTCCTAGAAAAAATAGACAATCGAAGCAGGTTGTCTTACAACCGATGAGATTGGTCCTCGCTTTCCAGTTTCTCAGCTCGGGTAAAACTAATCCACTGGATTAGTTTTATTGACAGTGAGTTGTAGCTCGAGTTCAGTTAAATCAAGATACAAAAGCCGTAAAGCGAGCCAAGTAAAAATAGGTGGCCGAGCAGAAGTTGCTTGCAACTTCCTTGCGAAGAACGCTAGGTTAGTCACCAATGAAATGCAGGGAATAGCCAGCTAGCTACCGCTAATACACTGTATTTTAATCCATTTTTGTTACGGTTTTTTCGCACAGAGTCTAGAAAGTCTTCAATGACAAATGTATACTAGAAAACGATAAAGAAATGTTTAATTAGTAAGTATTCTTCTGACATCAAGTAAACTGTGTATGTTCAAAAGGATATAAGGAGAATAATAGTGTTACAATCAACTTATGAGTGGACCTTGGTTCCAACGATTTCTGATGAAAAGTTTGCGAAAATAGCTAAAAAAGAGGGGCTAGATTTGGCGGCAGCCAATTTACTTTATACGCGAGGGATTCAGTCAGAAGAAGCCCTTAGGAAATTTTTGCATCCTAGTTTAGAGGATTTGCATGATCCCTATTTGCTGCATGGAATGAGGGAGGCAGTAGAGCGGATTCGTCGAGCCATTGAGGAGGAAGAGCGGATTCTCGTTTATGGCGACTATGATGCCGATGGAATGACATCCGCCTCCATTGTTAAAGAAGCTTTGGAGGAATTAGGTGCGGAATGTTTGGTCTATCTACCCAATCGCTTTACAGATGGATATGGACCAAATCAGTCAGTCTACCAATATTTTATTGAACAGCAAGGAGTGTCCTTGATTGTCACAGTAGACAATGGTGTGGCAGGGCATGAAGCGATTGATTATGCCCAGAGTGTCGGGATTGATGTCATCGTGACAGACCACCATTCCCTACCAGAAATCTTGCCAAATGCCTATACGATTATTCATCCGGAGCACCCAGATGGACACTACCCATTTGCCCATCTGGCGGGTTGTGGTGTGGCATTTAAGTTGGCATGTGCTTTGTTGGAAATGGTGCAACCAGAATGGCTTGATTTGGTAGCAATCGGTACCATTGCAGATATGGTCAGTCTGACGGGAGAAAATAGGGTCTTGGTCAAATATGGTCTGTCCTTACTCAAGCAGACAGAGCGACTGGGGTTGCAGGAGCTGATGGCCTTAGCTGAGATTCGCCCAGAAAGTCTGACAGAAGAAACCGTCGGTTTTCAATTAGCGCCACGCTTGAATGCTTTGGGTCGCCTTGATGATCCGAATCCAGCTATTGAGTTACTGACAGGATTTGATGAGGAAGAAGCCCAGACTATTGCGCAAATGATTGATGGTAAAAATACCGAACGCAAAGAGATTGTTCAAGCCATTTATGATGAAGCAAAGCTGATGATTGATAAGGACAAGCCTGTTCAGGTTTTGGCTAAGGAGGGATGGAATCCGGGCGTCTTAGGGATTGTCGCAGGGCGCTTGCTAGAGGAATTGCAACAACCAGTTATTGTCTTATCGATTGATGAAGGGAGGGCTAAAGGGTCAGCACGATCGGTTGCCTCAATTGATATTTTTGAAGCCTTAAAAGATCATCAGGACTTATTTCTTGCCTTTGGTGGACATGCAGGTGCTGCGGGAATGACCTTAGAAGTAGATAAGCTCGGTAGCCTATCAGATACTCTTTCTACTTATATCTTGGACAAGGGCTTGGATCAAGTCAGCAAAGGAGACCTGCAGTTAGATGAAGAATTGGATTTGGAAGGGTTGACCCTTGATACCTTAAAATCATTTGAGAGTTTGGCTCCTTATGGTATGGATCATGCAAAACCAATCTTTTATATCAAGGATTTTCAGGTTGAGTCAGCCCGAACCATGGGACAGCAAAATGCACATCTTAAATTTCGTATCAAAAAAGGGCAGGCTAGCTTTGATGTGGTTGCCTTTGGAATGGGGGATTTGGCACTTGAAATTTCCCAGAGCAAGCACTTGGAATTAGCTGTTCGTTTATCTCTCAATCAATGGAATGGACAGACAACCTTGCAGCTGATGTTAGTCGATTTGCGGGTTGAAGGGGTTCAACTTTACAACTTGCGCAGTAAAAAAGCGACTTTCCCCGCAGATGTCCTGGTGATTGATGCTCGAAAAGAGGTACCAGATGTGACAGGCTGGCAAGCGCTCGGGATTGCGACGGTGCCAGATGATTTGCAGGTCTTGAAAGACTTGCTACAACGGCATGATTTTCGGGCTATTTATTTTAAAAATGAGATTGCCACTCCCTATTATTTGGACGGTTATGGTAGCAGAGAGCAATTTGCGCGTCTTTACAAGACTATTTTGCAGTTTAAGGAATTTGATGTGCGTTACAAATTAAAAGAGCTGGCAAGCTATCTCAAAATCAAGGCGCCCCTCTTGATTAAGATGATCCAGATCTTCCAAGAATTAGACTTTGTCACCATTACAGATGGTGTGATGAGGGTCCATAAGGAAGCGGAAAAACGTGAGATTAGTGAGAGTGCTATTTATCAACAACTAAAAAAGCAAGTGGCAGAGCAAGAACTAATGGCACTTGGAACGGTTCAGGAAATGTATGACTACCTTATGGAGAAATAAGGGTAAAACAGATTTGTATTTTGGTAGCTCTCCATAAAAATGGGACTGCTTCTAAAAATAGGAATGGAGATGCCCCAAAGTAAGGGGCAGAGGGAGAGCAGTTAGCCATGAGAGCTTTTCTAAAGGGGGTGGGACGTTCGTCGTCATCCGTAAGCAAGATGCCTAGCCTTGCAGGGTGTTAGACAAGTTGACCGTTATGGAATGTGCCAGTATATCTTGGAATGTGAGAACCATCCGACATAACTTACTATATATAGGTGTAGTTAACCTTGATAAGGAAGAAGTTGAGAGATAGCTAGCTCTAGACTAGTTGTTTTTCAACTTTTTAAATCTCCCAAATAGGGAAAAACATGGTATAATAAAGAGTAATGCTCCTTAAAGGTCAGGGTCTATCTTTCTTGCCTTGCTTTGTTGAACTCTGTTTCACTGTTAGCTTTGGCATCTTATCAAACCTTGATTTTTAAAAGTCTGTCTGTACAAGTAAAGCACTTGGATTTAAGATTTTATTTTTCAGTCAGCAAGGGAATTTTTGAAGGAATCCCAGAGGAAAGTTCAAAGATGACATAAATGATGAATAAGGAAAATCTAATCTTGAATGGAAGTCGAAAGCTGTGAATGCAGGTTTTAAGAGTATCTATAAAAGAGATTAACAATAAAAAGTGAGAATACAATGAATTTAAAAGATTATATTGCTTCGATTGAAAACTATCCGCAAGAAGGAATCACCTTTCGTGATATCAGTCCTTTAATGGCGAACGGAAATGCCTATAGTTATGCGATTCGTGAGATTGTCCAATATGCGACAGATAAGAAAATTGATATGATTGTAGGTCCTGAGGCACGTGGTTTTATCGTAGGCTGTCCGGTTGCCTTTGAGCTTGGAATTGGTTTTGCTCCTGTTCGTAAGCCAGGAAAATTGCCTCGTGAAGTCATTTCAGCAGACTATGAAAAAGAATATGGTGTCGATACCCTAACCATGCACTCAGATGCCATTAAGCCGGGTCAGCGTGTGTTGATTGTCGATGATTTGTTGGCAACAGGTGGTACAGTTAAGGCAACCATTGAAATGATCGAACGTCTAGGTGGTATTGTTGCAGGTTGTGCCTTCCTAATTGAGTTAGATGATTTGAAGGGACGCGAAGCGATTGGCGATTATGACTATAAAGTGTTAATGCACTACTGATATAGTTTTAAACTATAAGAAATCCTATTTTTCTTCTAATTGAAAGGTATACCCTCCTGTTATATAATGGAATAAAGGAGGAGTGAGCGATGCCGATTAAGTTAGAAAAATCCTTACCTGCCATTGAGCAACTAAAAGCAGAGAATATCTTTGTCATGGATCATGACCGTGCCAGTCATCAGGATATTCGCCCCTTGCATATTTTGATTTTAAATCTCATGCCACAAAAGATAGTGACTGAGACCCAGTTATTGCGTCTCTTGGCTAATACACCCTTACAATTAGAGGTTGATTTTCTATACATGGCTAGTCACCGTTCCAAGACAACCCAAACTGCGCATATGGAAACCTTTTACCATACTCTTGAAGAAGTTAAAAATCGTTATTTTGATGGTCTGATTGTGACGGGTGCGCCTGTGGAAAATCTAGCCTTTGAAGAAGTGGATTACTGGGAGGAGTTGCTTGCAGTTTTTAACTGGGCGGAAAGCCATGTTTATTCGACCCTCCATATCTGTTGGGGAGCACAAGCAGGGCTTTATGCTCGCTATGGGATAAAGAAGCATAGCTTGCCTCGGAAGTTGTCTGGTGTCTATTGTCAGAAAGTGATTGATGATTGCAATCCTTTGATGAGAGGCTTTGATGATGAATTTCGTGCCCCTCATTCACGCCATACCGATGTAAAGGCAGTAGAGATTGAGCGATTGGAAAAGCTTCATGTGTTGGCGCAGGGAGCGGAGGTTGGTTTATCTATTGTCGCAAGTAGCGATCTTCGTGAGGTCTACAGTTTTGGACATTTGGAATACGACCGATACACTCTTGCGAAAGAGTATGAACGCGACAGTCTTGCCGGATTAAATCCTGCTCTTCCGGAGCATTATTTTAAGGGAGATGACCCGACAGCTCGTCCAGCCTTATCATGGAATTTGCCAGCGGCACAATTCTTTACGAACTGGATAAATTATGCTGTCTATCAAGAGACGCCGTATGACTGGAAAATGGTTGAGTCCTCAGCCTTGTCGGCAGGTTTATAGCCATTCAGCTTCTCGTTATTAGGTCGCAATTCGTCTAGCCTCATCTTCTATTCAAAGAACATCTATAGTTGATGCGCTATTCTTTTGCTACTCCAAGATTATGAAGCCTGCCTGCGATACCTATCTAGTATCAGATGAAAATCAAAAGACTATATAAAGAGGAACTATGAATTATTTACAGCAATTCCAAAAGGGGTATCTGGTTCTACCACCAGATTTACTCTTTCATTTTAAGGACTTATTTCCCTCAGCAGATGATTATGTTGTCTGGCAATTTTTCTTTTATCAAAATACTAGTGGTATTGAAGGGGTGGCATCTAGCCAGATTGCTCAGGCCTGCGGAAAGGCTATTTCTGAAATCAATCGTTCGATTGAGCAGTTGCAAGAAGCGGGTTTGCTTGATTTTAAGACCATCAATTTATCTGGGGAAATTGAGATGATTTTTGATGCTTCGCCTGCTTTGCAAAAACTAGAGGAGCTCTTAGAGGCTGACATTTCTGTACAAGAGCCTCAGGTGCCTCGCTATGACTTGAAGCAACTGGTTTCAGATTTTGAGGTAGAGTTGGGTCGCTTATTGTCTCCGCTTGAAATTGAAGACCTAGAAAAGACCTTGCATGATGATCGAACTGCGCCAGAACTAGTGCGAGAAGCCTTACGTGAAGCTGTCTTTAATAATAAGACGAATTGGAAGTACATCCAAGCTATTTTGAGGAATTGGCGCCGTGAGGGGATTACGACGGTTGCACAAGTAGAAGCAAAGCGACTTGAGAGAGAGCAGCAACCTCAAAATATCTCTGTATCAGCAGATTTCTTAGAAGCCATGGATTATTGGAAAGAGTAGAAGATGAATCAAAAAATTTCAAAACGTTTGGAAAGAGTGGCTCAATTTGTGCCTCAAGATGCTCGTTTGGTAGATGTAGGGAGTGATCATGCTTATCTCCCTCTTTTTTTGGTAGAAAAGGGCGTGATTGGCCATGCCATCGCGGGGGAAGTCGTCCAAGGTCCCTACCAGTCAGCCCTACAAAATGTAGAAGCCTCTCATTACAAAGACCAAATTGAAGTTCGTCTAGCTAATGGTCTTGCTGCCTTTGAGGAGGAAGACAGAATAACTACCATTACCATTGCTGGTATGGGTGGACGCTTGATAGCAGATATCTTAGAGGCGGGGAAAGAGAAGCTCCCACAGATTGAGCGCCTCATCCTACAGCCAAATAACCGAGAAGATGATGTGCGAGCATGGTTAGAAGAGCATGGTTTTAAGCTAGTTGCAGAAAGTATGGTCGAAGAACATGGAAAATTCTATGAGATTTTAGTAGCAGAACCAGGTGCTCAAAAACTTACAGCGCTAGAAAGGCGCTTTGGTCCCTATTTGTTACAGGAAGTTTCTCTTGTTTTCCGGAAAAAATGGGAGCTAGAGGCAGATAAATTGCAGTATGCACTGGCTCAAATTCCTAACGAACATAAGGTAGAACGTACCCGCATGGAGGAAAAAATAAACCATATCAAGGAGGTATTAAATGTTAGCAAGTAAAGTCATTGAACGCTACCAGAGCTTTTGTCCCCCAAATCTAGCTATGGCAGACGATGTATCAGGGCTTCAGATTGGTACTTTAAATAAGGATATTCAAAAAGTGATGGTGGCACTTGATATCCGTGAAACAACGGTTGCTGAAGCGATCGACAAGCAGGTTGATTTGATGATTGTGAAGCATGCCCCGATTTTCCGTCCGATTCACCACTTAGTAGCAGATGATGCACAGACAAAAATCTATCTAGACTTAATCAAGCATGATATTGCGGTCTATGTTAGCCATACTGATATTGATGTCGTAGAGGGAGGCTTGAATGATTGGTTTTGTGAACTTTTAGATATTAAAGACACAACCTATCTTTATGAGACACAGGCAGGTCAGGGTCTGGGTCGAGTTGGAAGAGTGAAAGAACAGACCCTAGAAGAATTGGCTCTCAAGATCAAGCAGACCTTTGGCTTAGATGCTGTCCGTCTCGTAACGTATGGTCATCCGGCCCAGCAATATGTTGAGCGCGTTGCCATTTGTGGAGGAAGTGGGGGTAGTTTCTACAAGGATGCACTTGAAAAAGGGGCTGATGTCTACATTACAGGTGATATTTATTATCATACTGCTCAGGAAATGCTTACCCAGGGTCTATTAGCAATTGATCCAGGCCATCACATTGAAGTACTATTTGTGGAGAAAATCGTTCAAAAATTAAAAGAATGGGCAGTCAAAGAGAACTGGAATCTAACGATTGAGGCATCAACGGTATCTACCAATCCATTTCGTCATCTCTAATCTAGCAAGAGGTGACATTCTTACTGAAAAATGGTAGAATAAAGCAAATACGTTTGAAAGGCTTTTGCAATTATGAAAGGTATTATTCTTGCAGGGGGCTCTGGGACACGTTTGTATCCCTTAACCCGTGCAGCATCGAAACAATTGATGCCTATTTACGATAAACCGATGGTTTACTATCCCCTATCAACTCTCATGTTGGCTGGTATCAAGGATATTTTAATCATCTCAACACCGACAGATTTGCCACGTTTTGAAGAAATGTTAGGGGATGGGTCGGAGCTTGGTATTTCACTTTCTTATGCAGTGCAACCCAGCCCAGATGGTCTTGCGCAGGCTTTTATCATTGGGGAAGAATTTATTGGTGATGATTCAGTAGCCCTTGTTCTTGGGGACAATATTTACCATGGAAATGGCTTGACGAAGATGCTCCAACGTGCAGCTAACAAGGAAAAAGGAGCAACGGTTTTTGGATATCAAGTAAAAGATCCGGAACGTTTCGGTGTTGTCGAATTTGACGCAGATATGAATGCTATTTCTATCGAAGAAAAACCGGAAAGACCGAAATCAAACTTTGCTGTAACCGGGCTTTATTTCTATGATAACGACGTAGTAGAGATTGCTAAAAATATCAAACCATCTCCTCGTGGAGAGCTAGAAATCACAGATGTCAACAAGGCCTATTTGGAGCGTGGAGACTTGTCTGTGGAGCTTATGGGACGAGGCTTTGCCTGGCTTGACACAGGTACCCATGAGAGCTTATTGGAAGCGGCTCAGTATATCGAAACGGTACAACGCTTGCAAAATGTTCAAGTAGCAAATCTGGAAGAGATTGCTTACCGCATGGGCTATATTAGCAAAGAGCAGGTTTATGAACTGGCTCAGCCCTTGAAGAAAAATGAATACGGACAATACTTGCTCCGTCTGATTGGAGAAGCTTAATGACAGAGAATTTTTTTGGCAAAACCTTAGCAGCTCGAAAGATTGATGCTATTCCTGGCATGTTGGAATTTGACATTCCTGTTCATGGTGACAATCGTGGCTGGTTTAAAGAGAATTTTCAAAAGGAAAAAATGCTTCCTTTAGGTTTTCCTAAGCGTTTTTTTGCAGAGGGAAAATTGCAAAACAATGTCAGCTTTTCCCGGAAGCATGTCTTACGTGGTTTACATGCAGAGCCTTGGGACAAGTACATTTCGGTTGCAGATGGTGGTAAAGTGCTCGGTGCCTGGGTTGACTTGCGTGAGGGAGAGACTTTTGGGAATGTCTATCAAACAGAGATTGATGCTAGTAAGGGAATCTTTGTACCGCGAGGTGTGGCAAATGGTTTTCAAGTCTTATCTGATACTGTTGCCTACAGCTATTTAGTCAATGACTACTGGGCATTGGAGTTAAAACCAAAGTATGCCTTTGTCAACTATGCAGATCCAAGTTTGGGGATCAGGTGGGAAAATCTTGTAGCAGCAGAAGTGTCTGAAGCAGATAAGAATCATCCGTTGCTAAAAGATGTCAAACCATTGAGAAAAGAAGATTTGTAAAATGTTTAGTAAGTTTTTGGAGATAGCAGAGCAGCTGAATAAAATTGGGATTACCCCACTTTTGATGGGAAGCCTTGGCTTGGAAATCCGCACGGGAGAGACTTGGAACCCTCAAGATATTGATATTCATGTACCTAGCGATCCTCGTGGTTGGGAAGCTCCTGATGAAGGTCGTATTTATCAATTTGATCTTCTGAACCAAATCATGGAAAAGTTGGGGTATCATTTAGTTGATCGCCATGAGCATGAATTTCAAAAAGAGGGGCTTTCGGTTGCATTTGGGGGTATAAACTCTCTACCTAAATTTGCAGGTGTTCCTTTAGAAGATTTACAGGTTGAGGTGTGGGAAGGCGTGTCATTTTACCTTCCCACGCTTGAGCAATACCTCAATATCTATCAAGCCTCCTCAAAAGATAGCTATCGAGCAGAGAAGAATAATCAAAAAGATTTTGCAAAAATAGATTATTTAAAACAAATACTAGAAAAATAGGCGAGTGAAGTGTGCCTAATAGATGTTTGAGATTACGGTGGAAGAGCTAGTGGGGGATACTGTACTAGTTTCGGAAATCTGATAGGAATCTGCTGCTGCCCGCACCGTTTGAGATGAACATCAAAAAAAGAAAAAAATTTTTTGGAGAAATCATGTCTGAATTTAAAAATATCATTGTTACAGGTGGAGCAGGCTTTATCGGCTCAAACTTTGTACACTACGTCTATAACCATCATCCAGATGTTCATGTGACTGTTTTGGATAAGTTAACATATGCTGGAAACCGTGCGAATCTTGTAGAGATTCTTGGAGAGCGTGTAGAGCTAGTTGTCGGAGATATTGCCGATGCTGAATTGGTGGATAAACTGGCTGCAAAGGCAGATGCCATTGTTCACTATGCAGCTGAAAGTCACAATGACAACTCGCTAAAAGACCCAAGTCCCTTTATCCATACTAACTTTATCGGAACCTATACCCTTTTAGAAGCGGCTCGTAAGTACGATATTCGCTTCCATCATGTTTCAACAGATGAGGTTTACGGGGATCTTCCACTTCGCGAAGACTTACCGGGGCATGGAGAAGGTCCAGGTGAAAAATTCACTGCTGAGACTAAGTACAATCCAAGCTCCCCTTATTCTTCAACCAAGGCAGCTTCTGACTTGATTGTAAAAGCCTGGGTGAGATCCTTTGGTGTCAAGGCGACGATTTCAAACTGTTCAAACAACTATGGTCCCTACCAACATATTGAAAAATTTATTCCACGTCAAATTACCAATATTTTAAGCGGGATCAAGCCTAAATTATATGGTGAGGGTAAAAATGTTCGTGATTGGATTCACACCAATGACCATTCATCTGGAGTTTGGGCGATCTTGACCAAAGGACAAATTGGAGAAACCTACCTAATCGGTGCAGATGGTGAGAAAAACAACAAGGAAGTCTTAGAGCTAATCTTAGAAAAAATGGGGCAACCGGCTGATGCCTACGACCATGTGACAGACCGTGCAGGTCATGATTTGCGCTATGCCATTGACGCAAGCAAACTTCGTGACGAACTGGGTTGGAAACCAGAATTTACCAACTTTGAAGCAGGTCTAGAAGATACGATCAAATGGTATACAGATAATGCAGACTGGTGGCAGGCTGAAAAAGAAGCCGTTGAAGCCAACTATGCCAAGACCCAAAAGGTGATTAAATAAAGTACTAAGCCCTATCACTATCTTTTGAAATGATAAGGGCTGTTTGTCGATTCTGATTTTTATCGTCTCAACCTGTTTGTAGATTGAGTAGAATGGTATCTCTCCTAATGGCACACTCTTAATAAGAGGAAGAAAAATAAAAATAAACAAGGAGCCAATGATGATTTTAATTACAGGAAGTAATGGACAATTAGGGACGGAGCTACGTCATCTCTTAGATGAACGTGGTGTTGACTATGTTGCAGCAGATGTGGCAGAGATGGATATTACCAATGCTGAAAAAGTAGCAGCCTTTTTTGAAGAAGTGAAACCAAGTGTGGTCTACCATTGTGCAGCCTATACGGCAGTAGATATGGCAGAAGACGAAGGAAAAGAGCTGAACTATGCTATCAATGTAGTTGGTTCTGAAAATATTGCGAAGGCTGCTGCCCAATACGGTGCAATCTTGGTTTATATTTCAACAGACTATGTCTTTAATGGGGACTTACCAGTCGGTCAAGAATGGCAGGTAGATGATCAGCCAGATCCGCAATCTGAATATGGTCGCACCAAACGCTTGGGTGAAGAAGTGGTTGAGCAATATGCTGATAAGTTCTACACAGTACGTACTGCTTGGGTATTTGGAAATTATGGGAAGAACTTTGTCTTTACCATGCAAAACCTTGCCCAGACCCGTGATACATTGACCGTTGTCAATGACCAGCATGGCCGTCCAACTTGGACCCGTACGCTAGCAGAGTTTATGATTCATCTGGTAGATACCAAGCAAGCATTTGGCTACTACCATTTATCAAATGACGCAACAGAAGATACGACTTGGTTCGACTTTGCAAGGGAGATTTTAAAGGATACCGATACCAAGGTAGTGCCAGTCGATTCCAGCCAATTCCCAGCTAAAGCGAAGCGTCCGTTCAACTCGACCTTAAATTTAGAAAAAGCGAAAGCGACAGGTTTCCATATTCCGACCTGGCAGGAAGCCTTAGAGGCATTTTATCAGCAAGGAAAATAATCTACAGGAGAAAGAGAAAATGAAAAAGAAAAATCAGTTAATGAAAACCTTGTTCCAAGCAGGGATCGTTCTTGGCCTTCTGGGAGGGGCTACTCTTCCAGTCTTAGCGACTGTACCTGTGGCAGCAGAAACAGCTCAAATCAAGACCTATGAGTTAACGGCAGAAGAAAAATCAGGGATTGAAGAATATATCCATGCTAAGTTACGCGTGGAGATGCAGGAGTTTTATGAAACTGTACTCAAAGAAATGTTGGCTACTGCTCCCGAAATAGCTACTAAGGCTTGGGAAGAAGAAATTGCGGACATAGAGAAGACCTTAACACCAGAGCAGTTGATAGTATTAAAGGACATCCAACAAACTTTTATTAACAGTATCTCCAGACATTATCACTATCTATTGGAGACACAAGTTGTAGTTGGTGGTTACGGTATTCAGGAAGCAAAAGATATTGTTGCCAAATATGAAGCGGAAGAAGATGAGGAAGATCTAGCACCTGAGGTGGAGTTGGCTATCTGGAAGTACACGCGAGAACTGATGCTAGAGGCACAAGCCAAGCATAGGCAATCTCAAGCGATGTATGCTGACTTAGCTACAAAAGAAGAAGAAAAATTAACGGAGCTGTTCCTTAAAGAAACGACGGACCTAGAGGCTGTAAAAGGTCAAGTTACTGTATATGGTCAAGCCTTTGCTACGGCTTCTAGACCAGAATTTCCTTTTGACTTCACGTGGATTGATCAGCGCATTGAGGAGTTAACTCACCAATTGACCCCTAAACCTGGAGTAGCAGAGGGGACGGGTGGGTCTGGGACTGTACCTACAGATTCAGATGGTCAAGAAGGTTCGGGAACTGATTCAAATAATCAGTCAGGAGGGACAGGAGAAACCAATCCACCTGAGAACAATACTACTGGTAACCAGGTCAAGATTTTACCAAAAACTTCTAGCAATCACGGTTTATTAGAGACTGTTTTAGGATTTTTAGTGGCTAGTGTAGGCATTCTTCTAATCTCTAAGAGAAAAACAGCTAGAAAGTAATAGGGGAGCTGTATCCATTATTCATAGCTTAATCCTTAGATAAAGATTGAAACTGCATTCGATGAAAAGCCATATCGGATGCAGTTTTTCATCTGTGGATTGTAGAATCCCTCACTTTTTCTATGTGTTTCACCTGTAAATATGGTATAATTATCTGATAACATATTTTAGAGTTTGGAACATTATGAGACATGTTTTTATCATCGGTAGTCGTGGACTACCAGCCAAGTATGGTGGTTTTGAGACCTTTGTTGAGCAATTGGTCAGTCGCCAAGTTAGTAGGAATCTAAAGTATCATGTAGCCTGCCTGTCAGACCAGGCACACCATACACATACGGATTATCAAGGAGCAGATTGCTTTACCATCAATCCTCCTAAGCTAGGGTCTGCGCGCGTTATTGCTTACGACATGATGGCCATCCGCTATGCCTTATTCCTTGTAAAAAAAGAACAGATAGACAAGCCGATTTTCTATATTTTAGGAAATACGATTGGGGCCTTTATTGCGCCTTTTGCTCATCAGATTCATGCGGTCGGAGGTAGCCTTTTTGTCAATCCCGATGGTCTTGAGTGGAAACGGAGCAAGTGGTCTAAACCTATACAGAAATACCTAAAATTTTCTGAAAAAATGATGACTAAATATGCCGATTTGATGATTGCAGATAATGAAGGCATTGAAGACTATCTCCGAGCAGCCTACTCTGCTACTAGGACAAGGTTTATTGCCTACGGTACGGACTTGCTGCCAACAGGTTTGACCAAGGAAAGTCCAGAAGTAGGTGCATTTTTTAAAGATTTTCAGCTGGAGGAAAAAGGTTATTATCTAGTTGTGGGGCGTTTTGTTCCAGAGAATAACTATGCGACAATCATTCGAGAATTTATGGCATCACAGACGACCAAGAAGTTGGTCATTATCTGTAACCATGAAGATTCGAACTACTTTGAAACCTTAAGAGCGCAGACCAGATTTGATACCGATGAGCGGGTGCTCTTTGTGGGAACAGTTTATCAGCAGGAATTATTGAAGTATCTGCGCCAGGAATGTCGTGCTTATATTCATGGACATGAAGTAGGAGGAACCAATCCCAGTCTTCTAGAAGCTCTTGCCCAAACCAATGAAAATTTGGTTTTAGGTGTTGACTTTAATCGCAAAGTTGCTTTAGATGGAGTACATTATTGGAGTAAGGAAGCTGGAAACCTAGCTCAATTGATTAACCAAATAGACGGACAAGCTGAAGCAGTGGAATTGGGAAAAATCACCAAGAAGCATATGCAAGAAGCCTATACATGGGAGAAAATTATCCAAGAGTACGAGGAATTATTTTTACAATGAAAGTAAACATACTCATGTCGACCTATAATGGTCAGCGGTTTTTGTCTGAGCAAATTTGTTCTATTCAAGAACAGACTTATAGAGATTGGACGCTCCTTATCCGTGATGATGGTTCGAGTGACCAGACTAGAGAGATAATTAGAGAGTTTGTAAGACAGGATAGTCGGATTCAGTTTATTGACGCTGATACAAATGACAATCTTGGTGTGATTAAAAGTTTCCATAGATTGGTCCATTATGATGTTGCAGATTATTATTTTTTCAGTGACCAGGATGATGTCTGGTTGCCCAATAAACTGGAAGTGAGTTTGAAAAGAGCTCAAACATATCCAGTTGACTTGCCCTTGATGATCTATATGGATTTAAAAGTGGTTAGTCAAGACTTAGAGATTATGACGGAGAGTATGATTCGTTCGCAATCGCACCATGCAAATACTGAGTTGGTTCAAGAGTTAACTGAAAATACAGTAACTGGTGGTGTGTCAATGATTAATCATTGTTTGGCGAAGATGTGGCAAGAAACAGAAGGGATTTTGATGCACGATTGGTACCTGGCCTTGCTGGCGTCAGCCTTTGGGAAATTGAGTTTTATTGACCAGCCTGGGGAGCTCTATCGGCAACATTCGGATAATGTTCTAGGAGCTAGAACTCTATCAAAACGCTTGAAAAAATGGTTTCGTCCTCATCGTTTATTTAGGGCTTACTGGGATTTGATCAAAAAGAGCCAGCAACAAGCTAGTCATTTGTTGAAAATGCCTCTTTCTCAGTCAAATCGGGAATTGATTGAAGCCTTTGTGACCATTATGGATAAGCCGATGTTCGAACGCTATCAAACACTGAAAAAATACGGCTTGAAAAAAAACAAAACTTTTCATACATTTGTATTTACAATACTTATCGTGACAAAATTTGCTTATAAGGAATCGTTATGAATTTGTTAACTAAAGAAAACCAGATTCTCTTGAGAGAAATGGTAAAGACGGATTTTAAACTGCGTTACCAAGGGTCCTTGATTGGGCACTTGTGGTCGATTTTAAAACCATTTATGATGTTTACAATTATGTATTTAGTTTTTGTCAGATTTTTGAAATTTGATGATGGTACCCCCCATTATGCAGTGAGTTTACTTCTTGGGATGGTAACTTGGAACTTCTTTGCAGAGGCTACAAATATGGGGATGCTTTCAATTGCAGCACGTGGCGACCTATTACGCAAGATTAGTTTTCCTAAGGAAATTATTGTGATTTCTTCAATTGTTGGTGCTGCGATAAATTATGGTATTAATCTTGCAGTTGTAATGTTGTTTGCAGTTATCAATGGAGTGCAGCTAGACTTTGGGATATTGATTCTCATTCCTGCATTTCTAGAGTTGGTTGTGCTGACCGCTGGGCTTGCTTTTATCTTGTCTAGTTTATTTGTAAAATATCGTGATATGGGGCCAATCTGGGAGGTTGTGCTACAAGCAGGGATGTATTCGACACCGATTATCTACTCTATTACCTATATTATTCAACGTGGTCATCTAGAGATAGCAAAAATCATGATGATGAATCCTCTTGCGCAGGTCATCCAAGATCTTCGCCATTATATCGTATACGATGGAGCAACTATTTCATGGGATATTTATGAACACAAATGGATGGTTGTCATGCCTTATGTATTATCTATTGTAATTTTTATTATTGGATATACTATCTTTAAAAAGAATTCTAAGAAATTTGCGGAGATTCTATAATGTCAAATAAAGAGATTGCCTTAAAGGTGGAAGCTGTAAGCAAGAGTTTTAAATTGCCGACAGAATCCACTCATAGCCTAAGGACGACTTTGGTGAATTATTTTAGAGGCATAAAAGGGTATAAAGAACATCATGTATTAAAAGATATATCTTTTGAAGTTGAAAAAGGTGACTTTTTTGGGATTGTTGGCCGTAATGGTTCAGGGAAGTCAACACTTTTGAAAATTATTTCTCAGATATATGTTCCTGAAGAAGGTAGTGTTACTGTCAATGGAACGCTCGTTCCTTTCATCGAACTTGGAGTTGGGTTTAATCCAGAGTTAACCGGACGAGAAAATGTCTATCTGAATGGCGCTCTACTGGGGTTTACTAGAGTAGAAATTGATACGATGTATGATGATATTGTCGCATTTTCTGAGCTGGAAGAATTCATGGATCAAAAACTGAAGAACTATTCGAGCGGTATGCAGGTTCGCCTTGCTTTTTCGATTGCGATAAAAGCAGAAGGAGATATTTTAGTATTGGATGAAGTTCTGGCTGTTGGGGATGAAGCGTTTCAACGGAAGTGTTTTGAATATTTTGCAAACTTGAAAAAGAGAAAGAAAACAGTTATTCTAGTGACTCATGATATGGCTTCTGTTCAACGTTTTTGTACGAAGGCGATGATGATTGACGATGGAGAAATCTCAATAATTGGTGATCCCAATATAGTGGCAGGAAAATATACATTGCGAAATGTTGAGCATCGAACTGAGAGTAGTCAGGTAGACGATAAGAGCAAGAAATCCAAAAATGATATTGAAATAAAATCAATTACCACTAAAAATAAAACAGAAGAAACCAGACACTTTTATTTGAGTGATGATATTGTTGTTGAAGTGATGTATAAAGTAAATAAACCGGCAAAATTTACGATTGGGACCTCTTTTCGTGATTATGAAGACAATCTAGTTGCAGGTATTGGTAGTATAGCAGATATGGAACTTCTCAATAAGGAGGAGGGAGAGTACGTAGCTGAATGCCAAATCCCTGCTTCACAATTCATGAAAGGTGAATACTCAGTCAATGTGTCATTTTGGAGTGATGCTCGAGAACTTCTTGGCTATGAGGATATTACCATGGAAGGAAACCCACCTAAAATAAATATATTAGAATCAAATGTTGCACGTAGTGGGCAATTCAATGCTCAAGGAGTGTGGTGTGAAAAATAGGAGAGTTTAATTTTATGAAATATAAGTTCGCATTGATGAAGTACTCAACTGAGAATATTGGTGATGAGGTTCAAAGCATCGCTGCTCGACGTTTTTTGCCACAAATTGATGAGTACGTTGATCGAGATAAACTGTCAGAATGGAGTCCTAAGGAATCGACCAAGATAATATTGAATGGTTGGTATAATCGAGATCCACAGGGGTGGCCTCCTCAAAACAGTGAGCAGTTAAAGCCACTTCTCACCTCTATGCATGTCAGTGTCAAGGATAATGATGTGCGGAAATCGTTTGAGACAAAGGAAAGTTTAGAATTTCTTTCGGCTCATGCTCCGATTGGGGCTCGTGACAAGCAAACGCTCCACTTCTTTGAAAAACATGGATTAGATACGTATTTTTCAGGCTGTATTACCTTAACCTTGCAACGTGATCCAGATATTAAAAGGCAAGATTTTATTTTAGCAGTAGATGTTCCGAAAAAAGTTGTCGAAAAAATGAAGGAAACAACAAATCGAGAAATCATAGAATTGACGGTTTATCATTTCCCATTTTTAGGGACTGAGGAGAGATTTGCGGTTGCTGAATATATGCTAGCACTCTATCAGTCAGCTCATGCAGTTGTAACGACGCGTCTGCATTGTTTCATGCCTTCACTAGCTTTTGAAACTCCAGTTCTTCTCATCAAGGATTCGGAAAAGTATGAACCTGCACGCTATGGTGGTTTGGATCTGTTACCCCATAGTTTAACAGATGAGGAATATATAGAAAATCCTCAGCGTTATCCACTTGATGAACCGCTGGAGAATCCTCAAGAATATCAAAAAATTCGAAAAAAAATGATAGAGCGTGTAGGTAGTTTTACAGGTTATTCAAATGATGAAACTTTTCGAACCTTACCATTGGAAGAATTGCCTCTGCATATTTCGGCAATTCGCATTTTCGCCTACACCTGGTCATCTACTTTTAAGAAAGCACTCTTGGAAGGAGATGTTGCTTGGGATGAGGAGCGAATAACGGACTTTGAGAGGATTATCGGGGAACAGAATGATGAACTATCTAGTCTCGTTTTGGAGAAGCAAGGTTTGCAACGTGATCTTAAGTTGTTAACGGACCAGACTAATGAACTTGCAAATGAGTTGGAAAAGATTCAGCGCTCACTCTCATGGAAAATAACGAAACCACTTAGAAAAATAAGAAGTGTTATAAGCAAAATGATAGAAAATAGGTAGAAATATGAATGTTTTCAAAAAAATTTTAATGACCTATAAAGCAGAAGGAGCGCGTGCAGTAGGTCGAAAAATCTATTATCATATTACCTCAACTAGACATAATGGCCAGGTAGTTGGGGCTTCCCCTTCAAAAATCAATTTGGATAATCTTCCTCAAATGCCTCAAATTTTAGACTTAGCCACTGCTGATTATATCCATCATCCTTATATACGGCCTGCTAAGCTTTCGAAAGAAAAGTTGAATATTGCCTGGGTATCTCCACCGGTCGGTCCTGGTGGTGGAGGCCACACCACAATTTCACGCTTCGTAAATTATTTACAAAGTCAAGGACATCATATCACATTTTATATTTATCACAATAATACAATTCCTCAATCTGCTAAAGAAGCAAAAGACGTTTTTTTACGTTCGTATGGTATTGATGTGGATGTTGAAGAATTGGAGGATTTCAAGAATCAAGATGTGGTATTTGCTACTAGCTGGGAGACTGCGTATGCCGTTTTTAACCTTCAAGGAGAACAGTTACATAAATTTTATTTTGTACAAGATTTTGAACCAATCTTCTTCGGAGTGGGATCGCGCTATATGTTGGCGGAAGCTACTTACAAATTTGGTTTTTATGGTATCACAGCAGGAAAATGGCTTGTAGATATGGTTGGGCAGTATGGCATGCAGGCTGACTATTTTGATTTTGGGGCAGATATTGAGATTTATAAACCCAAAGGTCCTGTGGTGAAGAAGAAGAAGATTTCTTTTTATGCTCGCGCCCACACAGAGCGTCGTGGCTTTGAAATAGGGGTAATGGCTTTGAAAATTTTTAAAGAACGTCACCCTGAATATGAAATCGATTTTTTTGGCCAGGATATGTCAAACTATGATATTCCTTTTGAATTCACTAATCGTGGTATTTTAAATAAAGAACAACTGGCAGAACTTTACCACGAGAGTGTGGCGTGCTTGGTACTTTCTTTGACGAATGTGTCTCTACTACCTTTAGAACTCTTAGTTTCGGGCTGTGTCCCTGTCATGAATGATGGTAACAATAACCGTATGGTACTTGGTGAAATAGACGATATTCTTTATACTGAAGCCTATCCTATTTCCTTGGCTGATAAATTATGTCAGGCTGTGGAGCGCCTAGATATTAATGAACATGCTAGAATAATGAGCGAAAAATACACAGGACTATCATGGGAAGAAAGCTATAAAAAAGTAGAAATGATAATTCGTCGAGAGGTTTTGAATGACTAATCAAATAAAAGCGACGGTATTTATACCGGTTTATAATGGGGAACATGATTATCTAGAAGAGACCCTGTCAGCCTTATATCGACAAGTAACAGATTTTAGCTGGGATGTACTCATTACAGATTCAGGCTCAACTGATAACTCGGTTGCCATTATCAATCGTTTTGTAGAAAAATATGGGAACTTGCGGTTACTTCAGTTACCAAAGGAAGAGTTTTCTCATGGTGGAACTCGTCAAATGGCAGCAGAAATCAGTGCTGGTGAGATAATGGTTTATCTTACACAAGATGCTATTCCTTATAATGAGCAGTGGCTGGCTGAAATGGTGAGACCTTTCACCATTCACTCTGATATTGTAGCAGTGTTGGGGAAGCAACAACCACGTGATCATTGTTTTCCAGCGATGAAGTATGATATGTTGGCAGTTTTTAATGAACAAGGAGTAGCAGATGCGCTAACTTTTTGGCAACGTTTGGATGAACGACAGAAGGGGAATTACACGAAGGAATCCTTTTATAGTGATGTTTGTTCTGCTGCCCCTCGTCGATTTCTTACAGAAAAAATAGGCTATCGGAATATTGCTTATTCTGAGGATTATGAATATGGAAAAGATATACTAGATGCGGGCTACATTAAAGTTTATAATGCGAAGGCAGTTGTTAAACACTCTAATGATATACGTTTGTCAGAATATAGACGGCGAATTTTTGACGAAACATACAATGTTCGCTTAAATAGTGGAATAACAAATAAGGTTTCTCTTTTTTCGGTAATCAAACAAGTGTGGAAGAATAGCTATAAAGACAGTCTGAAAATTCTATCAGATAGAGATTATAGTTGGAAAAGAAAGTTATATTGGCTAGCAATTAATCCTCTCTTTCATATTGAAAAATGGCGTGGTATCCGCCAAGCTAACCTTGTTGAACTGAATCAGGATATTTCACAATATTCACTTGAGAAGAAGAAAGGGTAAAGGAGATATGTTGAGAGATCATCTATGGATTGTGAAACTACGGAATATTTTATTGGGGATTTTTTTAGTATACTTTGTACAACTGACATTGCCGAAATTGTTTGAGTTCAATCTGAATCTGAAGTTTTGGTGCATCGTAATAGCCATTATTTTCTATTTTTCAGTTGCAGATCTCAAAGAAACACATAAATTGGCTATAAATGCTTTTTTGCTCATTTTATCTTTCGGAACAGTTATTGCACTCATTCGTCCAGTTCAGTATGCTCTAGATGAAGAATCTCATTTAGAGAACGCTATAGGTCTTTCAGATAGTTTTTTATTTGAATATAGTGAGGAGATGATTTCTGACTATAATTCAGTCTTTGTACACGATGGTATCCGCAATCAAGCGAATTTTAGAGGAGATGATTATTGGTATAATGTGGAGCATCAGGAGAGTAAAATTGCAGGTATTCCTAAATCTTTTGATAATCCAGCTTTTATACCAGGAGCGATTGGATGGAATCTTGGAAGGCTGATTTCTGATAAAGTGTACATCTCTTACTATCTGGGACGATTTTTTCATGTCTTAGCCTACGCTTTGCTTGTGTTTTTGGCAATAAAGATTAGTCAAGCGTATAAACCAATGCTGTTTCTGATGGGAACTCTTCCTTCTGCAGTTTATGTTATATCAGGTTATCACTATGATTATTTGTATTATGGTACAACTCTGCTTATTATTGCAATGTTAACGAATGTTCTTGCCAAGGCCGAAAAGATTGATATTAAGTTTATTACAAAATTTCAAGGGCTGGTACTCCTCTTTGTCTTCTCGAAATTTCCATTTGTTTTGGTAGGAAGTCTACTATCATTTTTACCCCTAAATTATTTCGTATCTAAGAAGACAAGAATTGTAGCTACGGTATCTTTTCTTCCAGTCATGTTCTTTGCTCTAATCTATTCTGGAATCGTGAATTTATTTGGTTTTTCAGGTTCTGTTACAGGAGAGAGTCCAGGATTAGCTTACTTTTTAGTTCATCCTCTACCTATTGTTAGAACGATGATTGCTGCACCAGAAGCTGTATTAGAGAACTTTATTCGTCGCCCTCTACAATATATTAGTCATGATTCCGGGTTTCTGTTTACAACTACAACACTGATTGTTTTAGTGATACTATTTACAATCATATTGAGAACACGAATTATGATACCTAAATTATGGGGCGGCTATACAATCTTACTCATGTTAGGCATTACATTTTTGATGGTCTACGCAATAACTGGGGATCCTCGTGTATATACTCCTGGAAATATCTCTGTCGGAGGTGTACAGGGACGCTATTATTATTTTATGATATGTCTGATACCTTTGTTTTTGGGTAATTGGTTACAATCTTATATCCCGTCACCAACCTTAACGGGAATAGAAGAAAAAAGGTTAACAATCATGATGCAGTATCTATTGTCATTTTTAATGATTTTAACCGTCAGTATTGGATTTTATACACAAATTTAATTGATTATTGCTATAAGGGAGAGGAAATAGATTGAAAAAAACATTAGATAAGAAAGTGGATATTAAATATCAATATTTTTGGAATATGATTGGTACGATTAGCTCGACTTTTATTTCTATTATATTACTTTTGATTGTATCAAGATTAACCTCTCCCAGTATAGCAGATTCTTTCAGTATCGCATTCACGCTTGGTCAACAGTTTTTAGTGATAGGTTTATTCGGTGTAAGAAATTTTCAATCGACTGATATCAATGAGCATCATCTGTTTACCAGCTATCTTTTCTCGAGAATTATAACAGTTATTTTGATGATTACTAGTATGTTTATCTATCTTAATATTATAGGATTTTCTGGTGAGAAGTACTGGACTGTGTTTTTCATGGTATTATATCGGTCTTGTGATGCAGTCTCAGATATTTTTCAAGGTGCATTTCAGCAACAGCAACGTTCTGATTTAGCAGGTAAAATTTTATTTTATCGAAGCCTTCTAACGATGCTACTATTCATTGGAGCCTTACTACTAACAAAAAGTTTATTATTATCTACAGTTTCAATTTTTATTCTGAATTTGCTTTGTTGCTATATATTCGATATAAGATACTATCAGATGAATTTTGACAAAATAAATAGATTAACAGCTACAGATTGGTATGAAAGTTGGCATATCATTAGATTGTGCCTTCCATTGTTTATGGGGAGTTTTATCATAAATTATATTTTTAATGAACCTAAAATAGTTATTGATAGTTTTATTACTTCCGGTAAACTGGTAGAAGGCATGCAAAGAGATTTTAATATCTTATTCATGCCGACTTTTGTGCTGAATTTATTACTCATGCTATTACGACCAATGTTAACAGAGTTGTCGTTTTTTTGGCATAAGGGAAAGGTATCTACTTATTCAAAACAAGTTCGAAAGATATTTTTTGTATTGATAGGCCTACACCTAGTAGTTTTACTAGGAGGGTATCTTTTCGGTCTTTCTATATTAAGTTTGGTATTCGGAGTAGATTTGTCATCTTACCTATTGCCATTTATGATATTATTAGTAGGTGGAGGACTAAATGTTTACTCGGTATTGATAGATAATATACTAACTATTCATCGGAAACAAGTTTATCTACTAATTGCAACCGTTCTGCCTTTCATTTTTTCTAAGCTAGTGACTAAAACACTTATTGGGCAATATGCAATCTTAGGTGCAGCAGTCAGCTTTACTATTACTATGTTAGGGTACTTTCTATTAAGTCTTGCTGTTTATATAGTTGTGATGAAAAAGACAAAGAATAAAGTATGCTAATGGATGTTCGTTGATAAAATATATAGTTGAGATATACCTAACGTATTCAAATCGGAGAAAATTTATGAAAAATAATCACACTTTTGTGATTTGCGCTTATGGAGATAGCCCATATTTAGAAGAGTGCATTATTTCTTTAAAAAATCAGACAGCAAAATCAGAAATTCTTTTGTATACCTCTACACCTAGTGAGTACATAGAGGAATTGTGCAAATATCATCATATTGCATATCATACTAAGAATGGTGGAGGAATTGGTATTGATTGGAATAATGCCTTATCATTTGTAAAAAGTCAATATGCAACCATTGCTCATCAGGATGATTTGTATGAAGCAGAATATACTGAACAAGTTCTGACAGAGTTTACTCGCAATTCTAATAATATTATAGTATACTCTGATTATGCAGAATATCGTGATGGAGAACCAGTCCCAGCTAACCTGAATTTAAAGATTAAAACTCGAATGCTAAAACTATTAGCCCTATTTCCAAATTGGAGATTTTGGCGAAATCGTATATTAGCGTTCGGAAATGCTATTTGTTGTCCTGCTGTAACCTATGATATGGAGCAGTTAAACGATTTTCAGTTTGAAACCAAAATGAAGACAAATTTAGATTGGTATGCTTGGTATGATATTAGTACGCACTACAAGGGAGCGTTTGGCTATGTACCTCAAAAGTTGATGTATCATCGGATACATCAAGAATCAGAGACTTCTCATACTATTCGTGATAATGTGCGCACAAAAGAAGATATGGAAATGTATCGCTTGTTTTGGCCAGAGATAATGGCTAGGGTGCTCATTCGTTTTTATGAAAAAAGTCAAAAATCAAATGATTAGGAGAAGATATGTTTAAGAAAAAATCGGATACATTAATTATTATTCCAGCTTATAACGAAGAGGGGTCAATTGAAGCTGTGGTAAGTAATTTGGAGAGAAATTTTTCCCAGTTTGATTATGTAGTGATTAATGATGGTTCTAAAGACCGTACTTCGGAGATTTGTCATAGAAATGGTTTTAATATCATTGACCTTCCTGTAAATCTTGGTTTAACGGGGGCTGTGCAGACAGGCTTTAAATATGCCTATAAGATGGGGTATAACCAAGCGGTACAGTTTGATGGAGATGGGCAACATCTACCAGACTACGTTTGTGATCTGGTTGCAGAGATTGAAAACGGTCAGGACTGTGTTATTGGTTCACGCTTTGTATCCGTTCCGAAAAATAAATCATTACGGATGCTTGGAAATCATCTCATCAGTTGTTCCATTGAGTTGACGACTGGTCAAAAAATAATGGATCCAACCTCTGGTATGAGAATGTTTAACAAGGAGCTGATAAGAGGGTTCGCCTTGAATGTTAATTATACTCCAGAACCAGATACAATTTCTTTCTTGATACGTCAAGGATATAAGATTAAAGAAGTACAGGTTGAAATGTTGGAGAGACAAGCGGGCCAATCTTATTTGACCTTATCTCGCTCAATAAAATATATGATACATATGTTTACTTCTATTTTATTGATTCAAAACTTTAGGAGGAAATAATGGCAATCCAATTTCAAATTTTACTTATTATAATAGCTATTGCGACTTCATTTTTTATACTAATGAATATCCGTAAGTCAAATATTCAAATAGAAGATAGTATTTTCTGGTTTTTCTTCTCAGGTGTTTTAATTGTATTTGCTTTTTTACCAAATGTAATCAGTCAACTATCTAACTGGATAGGTATTGAATCCCCTGCGAATTTTGTATTTCTGGCAATCATTTTCTTATTAATCATTAATCAATACCGTATGACATTGAAACTTGCTAAACTCGATATCAAGTTGAGGGAACTTGTCCAATTTATTGCGATTAATAAAGAGTAATCGACCATCAAATGGACGTAAGCGTAAGCCAACTGTATACTTTCAGGAGAATGAAAGTTGCACAAGTATAAGAATGAACAGATTCGCTCATCACCGGTGGCATTTATCGAACAAAAGCAAGATAGGATAGCAAAGTTGAACAAATGTCCGCAAAGGATGAAATCTGTCGTACATATTGTTTTTCAATGAAGTTCGCTCAATCAGTAAAAAGTTTTATAAATGACTGGATAGTTTCATTTTATCTTTATTCCAAATTTGCCTAGACTATGAATTGATATAGTCAAATATAGTGAGGAACGGTACAGTACACATGTTGTTAAAAGATAAGTGGTCTCAATTGCTTGTTTATTTATGTTTTTATGTTTTAATTTTTCATGACTTATATACAATTTGGGGAACAAATTTAATAGTTCTTAATTCTCTTACTTGTATGATTGGGATAGTATTGGTTATCCTTACCTATCAATTTTGCGATAAAGTAAATTGGCTGACTCTTATTCATATTGGAGCACTCTATTTTCTTTACTTATTATTTGATTACTGGATGCAGATGACCTTTAACCTGAATGTGGAAGGATTCTACTGGTATCATTTTGAACAGAATGGATTTATCCAATATAATGGTCTTCTATTTACAGCGTTTTTTCTTTTCCTTTGCTTAAGGGGAAAGTTTTTTCGATACTATAAATATCATGGTACAGTTCATTATTTAGTTCAAAGTAGCCACTATGAGATACTCTTAAGCCAACTATTTACTTATTTCATCATGACAGGTAGCCAAATGAGGATAGTCATTGAGAGAAATGGCTATCTGAAGCTTTATGATGATCATGATATCTTAAATCAAGCTCATTTATTTATATATAGTATGATAGCTTACCTGATAAGTTCAATTTTATCTCGCTATTTCATAAAAGCAGGTAGAGCTATTAAAAATAAACGGGCAGATGTTGCTCTTTTAATCACATCGAGTATTTTATTAGCAGGAGTTTTTAATTACACAGTTCAAGCTGGGTTAAGTGATAAAGGAGATTGGTTTGGAATCTATTTAGTTGCAGGTGCAACCTTTTTTCAAGTTATGCTATTTAGTTTCCTATTTATTGGTATATATGGGATAACCAATCACTACATAGTAGGAACGCTGTTGAATATTACCTTGGGGACGCTTATTAGTCTTGTGAATAGTGTGAAATTTCTGATGAGGCACGAACCATTTTTACCAGCGGACTTATCATGGCTATCAGAAATAGCTACAGTTGCTCAGTTTGTTAACATCAATATCGGTTTGATAATGTGTGTATTTGTGCTATCTACTACTGTAATCATCTTTCTTTGCTATAAATTTCGGATTCTATCCAATAAATTATTCAAAAATAGGATTCAGCAGGGAACGATCATTGTGCTGGTTTTATCTTTCTTTATAGGTATCACGACCATAATTTCGAATTCTAGAGAATTGAAGAAATCGAGAGAGATTCCACTTATTTCTGCGATGGATAATTTGCAAAACCTTCATTGGTTAGAGATTTATTTTGGTTTATCTGCCAACTCTCGCTTTCAATCACTAAGTTATATTTGGTTCAAACAATTACTGCGTGAAAATATGGAAAAGCCTCCTCTTTATTCAAGACAAGAGATGGAAAAAATCATTGAAAAATATAGCAAGTTGGCTGAACAAATGAATAATGATAGGACATCGCACATTTCCGAGCAAACTGTGATTTATATTTTGAGTGAGAGTTTTGCAGACCCGCTAAGATTGGAAGGTATTCAATCTAACAAGGATATATTACAGAATATATCAACAATTTTAGATAATAATACAAGTGGTTTGATGAAATCGGATGGTTATGGTGGGGGTACTGCCAATATGGAGTTCCAAAGTTTAACAGGACTTCCAAAATATAATCTCAGCCCGTATGTCTCTATTATGAATTCAGAATTGGCTCCTAATTTAAAAGTATTTCCTAGTGTTAGTAACTTTTTTGAAGATCAGATAGTGGTGCATCTAGCTAGTGGTAATAATTATTCTAGGAGATCCATGTATTCTCAGTTGGGCTTTAATACCCAAATTTTCTTAGAAGAAAAAGATGCTGAAACTGTTCAAAAGATGGGAGCATACCCTAGTGATGAAGCAACTTATTTAAAGGTATTGGATCAATTATCGACTTCGAAAAATCAATTCTTTTCGGTTTTAACTATGCAGAACCATAGCCCTTGGTATTATTATGAACCAGAAGACTTGATTGTAACTGGCGAACAGTTTACCAGTACAGAGGCTAGTAATCTATTGAGCTACTCTCGATTACTTTACCAGACAGATCAGACAACAAAACGATTTTTGGATCAATTATCTGAGGTAGATAAAAAAATTACTGTAGTATTCTATGGAGATCATTTACCGGGTATATATCCTAAATCAACATTTGAGAAAAATCCCGACAGCCAATTCTTGACAGATTATTTTATCTGGAGTAACTTTGAGACTCCTAAGTTGGACTACCCACTTATCAATTCTAGTGATTTTACAGCTTTGTTATTAGAACAGGTAGACGCTAAAGTTTCCCCCTATTATGCGCTACTAACAGAGGTATTACATAAAGCAAGTGTGGATAAAAGAGAGCTAGATGAGGAGGGACAGCGGATTGCAGAGGACTTGCGTTTAATCGAATACGATATCGTTGCAGGTCAGGGATATCTTCCAAAAGAATTTTTTGAAATTCCACAGTAATCTTTGTACTTGCAATGATACTTAACCAAAATTAAAAATAACGAAGTCATAGGCAACGAAATCTGAATTAAGTCCCTTTCAAGTTCAAGGACTAAAATTCGAGCTAAAAGATAAGAAAATGCTGTTTCTCATAGAAAATCCCAAAGCCATTGAAGAGAAATTGGAAGCAGTTTGTTCGTACCTGAATGAAGGGAAGTTGGTAAATGGCGTTCGAAGAATGCTGGAATTGATGCGCGACTCTTTATAATCGGATGATAGATTCATCTAAGGTAGCATTCGGGACCTTGGTGCGGTGTGGCTATATATTGTCTATAAGGAAGTGAGCATCAGGTGAACAAACTTGGTCTGTCCTAGATGATGGGATGATGTTGGAGAAAATATTCAATCTGCTACCTGTTGTATCGTCTTATACTCTTTAAAAATCAAAAGGATACTTCGTCAACTTGCCTTGGGGAAGGCTAGTTCTACCTTCGGCTTCGATTATAAGGAAATGAGCGGTGCTACTCTCATTTCCAACGAGTCTGAGACAAAATAGTTCTCAGTCACAAAAAAGCTAGAGATTCCCATTTTATGGCTCTAGCTTTTTATTTGGGCTCTATAATTTCTGTAGTGGGTAAATCCACTGTAGAGATTATGGAGCCTTTTTGAGTATAGAAAAAAGTCCCATATGACCTATAATGAAAAGCGACTAAATTTACATTAGAAAGACTCATATGGAACAACTAAATCTTATCACAAATTTTCTCAGAATTAAAGACAAAAATATCCTTATCACTAATGAATATGATATGGAACTCACTTAGAACTCCACGGTCACTTAGATTACACAGCCCCTAAATGCCCTTCCTGCAAGGGACAAATGGCTAAATACGA
>NZ_JBUEQR010000083.1:0-12139 GCF_054968985.1 Streptococcus sp. 1F3
AATTTTCTATTTTCGCTTTGAGTTTTTTACGGGCTTAGTATCTTATTTTAATTGAACTCGCCCTAAACTCTGTGCGAAAAAGATAAATTTTCCTAGAAACTAAAGTTTCTTCGTCAAATTTTCTATTTTCTCTTTGAGTTTTTTACGGGCTTAGTATCTTAATGGGTTTTGTATTGGTCAAGTTGGTCTTTTTTTGATATGATAGAGGAAGCATTTTACTAATAGGAGAAGTTATGTCGAATAATTTACTTGTTTTACAATCAGATTTCGGTCTGGTTGACGGAGCGGTATCAGCCATGATTGGGGTAGCGCTTCAGGAATCGCGCAATTTGGTGGTTCATAACTTGACACATGATATTACGCCTTACAATATTTTTGAGGGTTCCTACCGCCTCTTTCAAACGGTGGAATACTGGCCTGCGGGGACCACTTTTGTATCTGTTGTTGACCCCGGTGTTGGGTCAAAACGAAAGAGCGTGGTAGCTCTGACAGAGCAGAATCACTATATTGTTACTCCGGATAATGGAACCCTGTCTTTTATTAAGCAGCATGTTGGTATCAAGGCGGTACGTGAGATTTCAGAAGTGGCTAATCGTCGTGCCAATACAGAGCATTCCTATACCTTCCATGGTCGTGATGTCTATGCTTATACGGGGGCGAAACTAGCTTCTGGTCACATCACTTTTGAAGAGGTGGGGCCTGAACTAAATGTGGCAGATATTGTAGAAATTCCAACCGTAGCAACAGAAGTAGGTGTAGACTTTGTCAAAGGAGCCATTGATATTTTAGATGTTCGTTTTGGCTCTCTATGGACATCTATTACCCGTGAGGAATTTTATAGTCTTAGCCCAGCTTTTGCAGATCGTTTTGAAGTGACTATTTACAACAATGATATGCTCGTCTATCAAAATCAAGTGACTTACGGCAAGTCTTTTGCGGACGTCCGCATCGGTCAGCCTCTTCTTTATATCAACTCCCTCTATCGTGTGGGTCTTGCGATTAACCAAGGTTCATTTGCTAAAGCATACAATGTTGGCGTTGGACAAAATTGGCATATTGAAATTAGGAAAATGACTGTCTAGGTTTAGGAAATCAAAAGGAGAATCGTTATGAAAAATCATTCAATTAAAACAGTTGTGGGAACGGGAATTGGAGCAGCACTCTTTGTAGTGATTAGCTTGGTTATCAATATTCCCCTTGGTATTCCCAATACTTCTGTCCAACTTCAATATGCTGTTCAGTCTCTACTAGCCATTCTTTTTGGTCCAATCGTTGGTTTCTTAGTGGGCTTTATCGGACATGCTCTCAAAGACTCGCTCCAGTATGGTCCATGGTGGTCATGGATTTTAGCATCAGGTCTCTTTGGTCTGATTGTCGGTACCCTGAAATACCGCTTGCGCATCAGTGAGGGTGTTTTTACAACGAAGGACATTCTACTGTTCAATGGCGTGCAAATTTTAGCCAATGTCCTCTTGTGGGGTGTAGTCGCACCGATTTTGGATATCTTGATCTACCATGAGCCAGCCAATAAAGTGTTTGCGCAAGGAATGCTTGCAGGTCTTGCCAATGCAGCTACCGTTGCTGTTGCAGGAAGCCTCTTGTTAGCTGTATATGCTAAAAAACAAGTGCAAAACAATAGTCTATCTAAAGACGAGGATTAAGCATGAAGCAATACCTGTCCAACTTCTAGTTGGGCGGTTTTGTTTTGTATTTTCGGGCAAATAAATTGCTTTGGAGTGTCTATGGGAAGTATAATAGGGTATGGATGATAAAATTCAGATAATTTTTAGAAAGAAAAGGGAGAAGAAATCTTATGGCAAAAGATATTCGCGTCTTACTGTATTATAAATACGTTCCGATTGAAAATGCACAAGAATTTGCGGCGGAACATTTGGCATTTTGTAAAGCAATTGGCTTAAAAGGTCGTATCCTTGTAGCAGATGAGGGGATCAATGGGACGGTTTCTGGTGATTATGAAACCACCCAAAAATACATGGATTATGTTCACTCGCTTCCTGGTATGGAAGACCTTTGGTTCAAGATTGATGAAGAAGAAGAGCAGGCTTTTAAGAAAATGTTTGTTCGCTACAAGAAAGAAATTGTTCATCTGGGTCTAGAAGACAATGATTTTGACACTGATATTGATCCACTTGAAACAACCGGTGCCTACCTTTCTCCAAAAGAATTTAAAGAAGCTCTTTTAGACGAAAATACGGTTGTTTTGGATACACGTAATGATTATGAATATGACCTTGGGCATTTCCGAGGGTCTATTCGCCCGGATATTCGCAATTTCCGTGAGTTACCACAATGGGTTCGTGATAACAAGGAACGATTCATGGACAAACGTGTCGTTGTTTACTGTACAGGTGGCGTCCGCTGTGAGAAATTCTCTGGCTGGATGGTTCGCGAAGGCTACAAGGATGTCGGTCAGTTGCACGGTGGAATTGCAACGTATGGAAAAGATCCAGAAGTTCGTGGGGAGCTGTGGGACGGAAAAATGTACGTCTTTGATGAGCGTATCGCTGTTGATATTAACCATGTAGACCCTGTAGTAATTGGAAAAGACTGGTTTGATGGAACTCCGTGTGAGCGCTATGTCAACTGTGGAAATCCTTTCTGTAACCGCCGTATCTTAACTTCAGAAGAAAACGAGCATACCTACCTTCGTGGTTGCTCCCATGAATGCCGCATTCACCCACGGAACCGCTATGTTGCGGAGCACCAATTAAGCCGTGAGGAAGTCGTAGAGCGCTTGGCTATGATCGGGGAAGTCCTCGAAGACCTAGTCGCACAATAATTCTCCAGAGCACCTCAAGTTTAGATGATTCATCTAGTGCTTGGGGTGCTTTTATTTTGTATCGTAATCAGGGAATTCTTATTCAATGGACATTTAAGAGCGACTAATACTCTTTAAAAATCAAAAGGATACTTGGTCAACTTGCCTTGGTGAAGGCTCGTTCTACCTTCGGCTTCGATTATAAGGAAATGAGCGGTGCTAATCACATTTCCAACCTTTCACCATTCTTAATTGTGAAAGCTAGTCTACTTTTGATGTTTATTGAGTATAACACTTAGTGAAAATCAAATTCAGATGAGGTAATGCAGATGGAGTGTTTATAAGTTGTGGACAATATATAGCTGTCTAGTTTATAAAATAAATCCTGGATACTCTTTTACAGTGGAAGCTAGCTCTCTTTTGTGATAAAGGTATAGGTATCTATCTCTGTTGACCTGCTTGAACATGTGCAATTCTTCTTTTTTTACTCTAAATCATATTCATAAGCTTAGTATATCATCATTCATGTACAAACATACGGATTATAGTAATCATCTATTTTGAAATTGAGAAATCATTCACAAATTCTATGGAAATGTTGACGCTTTCAATATTTTTTGATAGTATTATATAGAAGTTTAAAAATAGTGATGATAAATTCTTCAATATTGTTAATATGAAATCGGAAGTATGTTAGACGAGGAGCTGTCCATGTTAAAAAGATATGTTTGTACCATGCCTTTGGAGGATTAGGAGCAATCGTTTTACTTGGGTTTGAGAATTGTTTTTATGCTCTAGTTAGTGGAAAGGGTTAATGTGTTAAAAATCATAAGTATCGTTCAATGTGTTATCGTCATTTTATTATGTATTAGTTTATTTCTTTCGAGAAGAGGATTTGATTCATTTCATAGTGTCCTTGTTTCTATCATCATATCAGAATTTGCTTTATTGGTCATGTTGTTGCAGGGTAAGTTTGCCTAGCTTGTTAGCTGTTGGGAGTGCCTTTTAACTATCATTTTAAAACGGATAAAAGGTATGAAATGATGCTTAATCATAAAGGAGAATTCTTATGGAATTAGTATTGCCAAATCATTATGTTGCCCTTGAACAAGAGGAGATGATGTATCTTGAGGGGGGAGACTTGGGTATATCAGCTGTGCTCGGTATAGTTAGTGGCGTTATAGCAATGGGAGGAGCTACTTATGGAGCGGGAACAGCAGCAACTACTAGAGCATACTATGCTGGATTGAGGAATTCGGAATATCAGAGGATAAAATGGCAAATTAGGGCTATTGCTGTAGTGTTAGGACATGCATTTGGAGTCGCATTTATGACAGGCTTTGAAAATGCATTTTATGCTAAAGTGACCGGACAGTAAAAGCAATGAGTAATAGGTCATTATTTTTACTTGTGGAAGGGATGATTGTTCTGCTTTTGTGTCTTATAATATATCTGACACAAACTGAATTCAATCACTTGTCAGGTGTTGCTTTAGTAGTAGCCATCAGTCAATTTGCTTTATTTGTCTCCTATTGGCTAATGTATAAAGAAAAGTAAAATTCAATTAGTTATGAAATATTTTTTGTAGGAAATGATGTGATTCATTTTGTTGCTTATTTGATATTATCGTGTATAGGCTTAGCCCCACTAGTACATGTCTATATCATTGGAACAAAGATGAGTTTTGAAAGGTAGCTACTTGCTATCATTGGTATAGTTTTGTGCTTATCTTAACATCGGCACGTTTTTATAACAGATTTTTTCATTTGGATCAGTAACCACGGTTCATTTTGTGTTAGCTACTATTGGTTTATTATTACCGAACATTGTATAGTGACATAAAATTGAGATGGGGTTAGCTATGAAAGGCAGACACGTTCAGGTGTTTTCATTTATAATGTTACTTATAAATGTGCCACTAGTGTTGTCAGCGTCGCCTTGTCGTATGCTAGATGGTTACTTGCTTTCGCAAGCTCTATTTCCTACTTCTATAGTCCTATGGACTATAGAAGTAGTTTCTGTCGAGTATAAAATGATTAATAATGGAACTCTCAGAATCGTTAGTTATTCAATGTTTCTGAGAGTTTTTTGAATTGAAATGAAAAATTATTCAAAATAGGTTGTCTACTCCATCTGAAATGAGTAGCTTTTTTGTAAAACACTCTTGTGTCTTATAAAGTGTGGGGTATTAAAAAAATGATGGAGTGTTAGAGTGATTTTATGGTAAAATAGGAGGGTAGGAAATGTTTGAAGAGTCACTTGAAAGAAGAATCAAGGGCTGGGAATTGCGGAAGAAATGAGATAAAAGCATTTATGAAAAGAGCAATCATTGAGTTTGAGAACTTTAGTTTTAAGTACAATGCTCAACAAGAAGCCACCTTGCATGAGATTGATTTGACCATTTATCAAGGGGAGAAGGTCTTGATTGTGGGGCCATCGGGTTCGGGGAAGTCTACCTTGGGTCAATGTTTGAATGGGATTATTCCGAATATCTATCAAGGGACCAAGACGGGAAGCTTGAGAATTGATGGAAAAGAAGCCTTTGAACGGTCGATTTATGAAAAATCCCTCTGCGTTAGTACAGTCTTGCAGGATACAGACGGGCAGTTTATTGGGCTTAGCGTAGCAGAGGATTTGGCATTTGCCCTTGAAAACGATGTCACTCCCTTGGAGGAGATGAAGACACGGATTCATACATGGGCTGAACGTTTGGATTTGCAGGAGTTACTGACCCATAGACCACAAGATTTATCTGGTGGACAAAAGCAGAGGGTAAGTTTAGCAGGGGTTCTGATTGATGAAAGCCCCATTTTGCTTTTTGACGAACCTCTGGCTAATCTTGATCCCAAATCAGGGCAAGAGACCATTGATTTGATTGATCGCCTGCACAAAGAACAGGGAACTACGACCATTATTATTGAGCATCGCTTAGAAGATGTGCTCTATCGTCAGGTGGATCGGATTGTCTTGGTCAATGAGGGACGGATTTTGTTTAATGGTTCGCCTGATGCCTTGCTTCGTTCTGACTTGTTGCGTGAAAACGGTATTCGGGAGCCACTTTATGTAACGGCCTTACGCCAATTAGACTATGATTTGGATAGGGAGGCAGATGTGACGAGTGTAGAAAGATTAGCCTTGACAGATGTCAAAGTAGAAGATTTGCCTGCGCTTATTGCAGAAGAAAAAGTAGAGCCGTCCTTACTGGAGGCACAGCACTTGTGCGTAGCCTATGGTGACAAGAAAGTGCTGAAGGATATCCAGCTCTCTATTTGTCAAGGGGAGCGCCTAGCTATTATTGGGAAGAATGGTGCAGGGAAGTCAACTCTTGCCAAGGCCTTGTGCCAGTTTGTAGAGGTTTCGGGCGACATTTTGTGGAAGGGGCAGTCGATTCAAGCTGATTCAATAAAGGAGCGGGCGGAGCGTATTGGTTATGTCTTGCAAAATCCTAATCAGATGATCAGCCAGACTATGATTTTTGATGAGGTGGCTTTGGGCTTACGGTTGCGAGGAGTAGCAGAAGCAGATGTGACTGAAAAAGTCGAAGCTGTTCTTCAAACCTGTGGACTGTATGCCTTTCGAAAATGGCCGATTTCAGCACTCTCATTTGGACAGAAAAAACGGGTCACGATAGCCTCTATTTTGGTTTTAAATCCAGATATTATTTTATTGGACGAACCAACAGCAGGTCAAGACCAGCAAAATTATACAGAAATCATGGACTTTCTTGATGAATTGAACCGCAAAGGACACACCATTATCATGATTACCCATGATATGCAATTGATGTTGGATTATTCTGACCGAGCCATCGTCCTAGTGGACGGGCAGATTATAGAGAATGCCCATCCAGCTAGTATTTTAACCAACCAGAATATTATTGAGGTTGCCAATTTAAAAGAAACGAGTATTTTCCATTTGGCTAAAAAACTGGGTGTTGATGCCCTAGCTTTGACTCGATTTTATATGGAAAGAGAAAGGAGGAACTAGATGAAAACGATGAATATTATTGGTTATCGGGTTGGTCGGGGTTTCATTTATGACCTGTCAGCCGTTAGTAAACTCCTCTTTTTCCTTCTCGTCTCGATAGCTGCTATGCTTACCTATGACACGCGCTTTATTGTTGTGATTGCTATTTTATCTCTCTGCCTATTTAAATGGTCGCAGATCCGCCTCAAGGAAGTGTCCTTTGTCTTTATTGTGACAACGATTTTTGCCTTGATGAATGTTATCATGGTCTACCTGTTTGCTCCAGAATATGGGGTTGAACTATATGGTGCAAAGACAGTCCTGTGGTCTGGGATTGGTGCCTATACCTTGACCAGTCAAGAACTTTTTTATCTCTTAAATCTGCTTCTGAAATATTTTTGTACCATTCCCCTTGCAGTTATCTTTTTGATGACGACCCATCCGAGCCAATTTGCATCGAGTTTGAATCAATTGGGAATTTCTTACAAAGTAGCGTATTCAGTCAGTTTGACCATGCGCTATATTCCAGATATTCAAGAGGAATTTTATACCATTCGGATGTCGCAGGAGGCAAGGGGCATCGAATTGTCCCCAAAAGGCAAGTTACTAGAGAGAATCAAGGGCAATTTGGCACTCGTCATTCCCTTAATTTTCAGCTCCCTGTCACGCATTGACACGATCTCAACTGCTATGGAGTTGCGTCGCTTTGGAAAAAATAAAAAACGAACCTGGTATACCTACCAAGCTCTTGGGAAAAATGATTATCTGGTGTTGACTCTCGCAATCAGTATCCTCTTCCTAACAGGAATCTTGTTTGTGATCAATGGAGGACGTTTTTACAATCCTTGGCGATGAGCAAAGAAGGTTAGCTTATACTCTTTAAAAATCAAAAGGCTCCTTCGTCAACTTGCCTTGGTGAACGCTAGTCTACTTTTGATTTTTATTGAGTATTACTAATGAGGATATACCGACAAAATAAGTGGGCTTTTTAACGATATTTTTCGTTGTAGTAGTATTTTAGAGGTTGGACACGTGTCCAACCTCTCTTTATAATGGTCGCTTATTGGGGATACCTGCTTTTCGGGGATATTTGTTTGGTGTTTCTTTTTTCTTTTCAACAATGGTTAAGGTTCGTGGGTCTCCATTGGGGAGGAAATAATCCACATTTTGGGTGACTTTTGCAAAGAGGACTGTAAGAGCATTTTTTGCTTGGCTTAGTTCATCTTCAGCGTTTGATGCCTTGAGGGCGATTAGTTTTCCGTTTACCTTAAGAAAGGGAATAGTCAGTTCAACTAGAATCTGCATGCGGGCTACTGCCCGAGCAGTCACAATATCGAATTGAGCGCGAAAAAGCCTATCTTGAGCGAAATCTTCAGCACGCCCATGATAGAAGTGAACCTTGGTTAAGCCCAATTCTTGGGCTAAGGTAGTTAGAAATTGGATCCGTTTGTTGAGCGAGTCAATGATGGTAACATCCAAGTTAGGAAAGAGAATTTTGAGGGGTAAACTCGGAAAACCAGCTCCCGCTCCGATATCAAGGAGGGAGAGAGGCTCATTTTTTAGGTATCCTTGTAGGATAGGGGCAAGTGAATCATAGAAGTGCTTGAGATAGACCCCCTCCTCATCTACGATAGCAGTTAAGTTAATCTTTTCATTCCATTCAATCAAACGAAAAAAATAGAGATTGAATTGCTCTTTTTGTTTATCTGTTAGAGGGTAACCCTGTGCCTCTAAAGCTGTGTAAAATTCTTCTGGTTTCATGCTTCCATCTTATCATAATATTGGGGAAAAAAACAGTCCAGTGGACTGTTTTTTCCCGAGCTAGGCACTAGAAAGGCGAGGTACAGTCCAGTGTACTGTTTTTTCCCGCGCTAGGCACTAGAAAGGCGAGGTACAGTCCAGTGTACTGTTTTTTCCGAACTAGGCACTAGAAAAGGCGAGGTACAGTCCAGTGGACTGTTTTTTCCCGCGCTAGGCACTAGAAAGGCGAGGTACAGTCCAGTGTACAGTTTTTTCCCGAGCTAGGCACTAGAAAGGCGAGGTACAGTCCAGTGTACAGTTTTTTCCCGCGCTAGGCACTAGAAAGGCGAGGTACAGTCCAGTGTACAGTTTTTTCCCGAGCTAGGCACTAGAAAGGCGAGGTACAGTCCAGTGTACTGTTTTTTCCCGAACTAGGCACTAGAAAGGCGAGGTACAGTCCAGTGTACTGTTTTTTCCCGCGCTAGGCACTAGAAAAGGCGAGGTACAGTCCAGTGTACAGTTTTTTCCCGCGCTAGGCACTAGAAAGGCGAGGTACAGTCCAGTGTACAGTTTTTTCCCGCGCCAAGACATAACCAACTAACTACCGCCATAATAAACGGGAGGGCAATCCAGTTCCGTTAGGAGCTTAAAGTAAAAAATAAAGAAGCGAAGACAATCGATTTTTTGAAAGAACGATTGTCTTCACTCCTTTTTATGCTTATTGTGAAGAATTTGGTGCTGGATTAGAAGGTTCAGCTTGTTCTTGTGTCGTGCTAGCTGGAGTGCTTGATTGAGACTGGTCAGCTGGCTGTCCAGTTGCCGGATCTGTGGTACTGGTGCTTGTCGAATTTGCATCCGAAGAGCTGGAGGATGGGGTGGTACTACTTGTACTGGTGCTGGTACCTGGAATATAGGTGTACTGTGGATAAGCTCCATCTAGATAGAGATAAGCACCATACTGGTTTACCCCGCTTGGCATTTCCCAATCCTCCGCAGTATCGATAGGATTGAGGTAAGCCATCATATTGCGATAGACATCTGTAGCGATAGGAATACCGTCGTCTAAGATAGGAGTTTGACGATTGGTATACCCTGTCCAAACAGCCATGGCATAGCGGGTTGTATAGCCGACGAAGTTTTCGTCAGGGACAACGAGTGAACTATAATTGGCTGCTTCGTTGTTAGCTAGAATGGTTTCCATTTCTGCCTCTGTATAATTGGCAGTACCCGTCTTACCTGCTTGAGGAAGACCTGGAATCACCGCATTCAGACCATTTCCGTAGGTTAAGACACTCTTCATCATATCGGTCATCATATAAGCGGTCTCAGGTGTCATGACCCGGCTCCCTTCAGGAGCAAATTCTTTTATACTACCATCACTAAAGACAACTTTATTGACATATTGTGGTTTGTAGTAGGTACCACCATTGGCAAAGGCGGCGTAGGCAGCAGCCATTTTTTCACTACTTGCTCCGTACTTAGAGTTGGAATCGGTTGTATTACTTGAAATCGAGTTTGAATAGAGCAATTCTGGATAAAAGATACCCAGACCATTTAAAAACTTATGAGCTCTTTCTAAACCTACTGCTTCTAGTGTCTTAACGGCAGGGACATTTCGCGAATATTGAATGGCGGCCTTTAAGGTGATCGAACCAAAGTAGGTTCGATCCCAATTATAGACAGGTGTGGTAGAAGCAGGATAATTATAAGGTGCATCGAGAATGATATCGGCTGTCGATTTGTAGACGCCGTATTCAAGGGCAGGAGCATAATCGGTAATCGGCTTCATGGTGGATCCGAAGTCTCGGTTGGTTTCAACAGCTTGGTTAGTACCGAAGGAAACATTGCTCGCTTGATTTCTAGATCCCAGCTGGGCAATGACACGCCCATTTGATACGTCAACGACGGTAGAAGCAACTTGGAAATTCTCATCAGGGTAGTTGACATAGGTGTCAGAGTTATAAATATCCCATAGCTGTTTTTGGGCGTTCACATCGACATTGGTATAAACATCAATCCCTGTAGTGAGCAGATTATACCCGGTTTTTGTCTCAACTTCTTCAATCACTTCCTTTAGGTAGTTATCCATATGAGGGGGATAAGCAGAAGTATTAGAAAGAGCTTGTAAACCATCTGCAATATCTGTTAGGACAGCCGCTTCATACTGTTCTTGAGAGATATATTTTTGTTCGAGCATTTGTTGCAATACGAGATCCCTGCGATACTTTGCAGCTTCCGGCTGGGTATAGGGGTCGTATTGATTGGGGGCTTGAGGCATACCGGCTAGAAGCGCTAATTGTGGAAGGGTAAGATCTTTTAATTCTTTTCCATAGTAGGCTTCAGCAGCGGTTTTCATTCCATAATTTCCATTTGCCATAAAGACCTTATTGATATAGTAGGTCAAAATTTCCTGCTTGGTGTTGCGACGCTCCAACTGAAGAGCCAACCAAGCCTCCTGGATTTTTCGCTTAATGGTTTGGTCATGGCTTGATGTTGAGAAATAGGTCAATTTGATGAATTGCTGATCTAGGGTAGACCCCCCTTGAAGGTGTCCACCCTTTAAATTGTTGACGAAAGAACCTGCAATCCGAATCACATCGATCCCGCGATGGTTAAAGAAGCGTTGGTCTTCGATAGCAACGATTGCATTGACCAAATCGGTTGGAATTTCAGATGTTTTTGCATTTGAGCGCTTTTCCGATCCCAAATCGGCAATCAGATTATTGTCCTTATCGTAAATTTTACTGGAGACCGTGGCTGTCAATGCTTCTTCAGTTAATGTTGGAGCAGATTTGACATAGTAAATGACCAGTGACAAGCCTGCGATAAATGCACAGATGAAACTAGCCAGAACAATGTTGGTAAAGACTAACCATATTTTTTTAAGGTTTGGTTTTTTCAAGAGTATCACCACCTAATAAATTTTTTTCAACAACCTCTAGATAAGGCAAGCAAGGATAGCCCCCCATCTCAATCTGAAAACCGTATTGACGAATGTAAGCAATCGGCATAGATCGTTTGCCCTTTTCTTCCTTGTAAAAGTCAATCAAGGCAGCAGCAGGTAACAGATAGGTTTCTTTTAGTGTTGAAAAGTGAAGGAGTACAAAACAAATTCCCCTTTGTTGCAGGACCTGACTCATGTGCTCAATCTGATGCAAGTGAAAATTTTTCATTGGCATCGCTGTCTTTTGCCGTGTTTCCTTGGCTTCAAAGTCAATATAGTGACCTTGGTAAACCCCTGAATAGTCGGTTGTAGATGCTTGTCTAAAGTAGGCCTCCACAATTTTTGCTCGACTCCTTTGGGGATAGTCTACTTTCACGATTTGCACTGGGGTAGGTTTCTTATGGATAACAGCATCACCATGAGCTAGATAGTAGCGGTTACTATCGTTAATAGCAGCTTCAAAGGACATGCCACGGTTGGCGAAGTCCACCTGCTGACGAGAAGAATCTGATTTGGTTCTATTGATTTTTTTTCTAACCTGATGAGGATAATTGACCATAGAACTCCTTCTTGATAAAATAAAATCATTATATTATACCACAACATAAGAAAAGAGTTCAAGTAATGCACATTGATCGGCACGCCGTACGCATGAAAACTTTCTTCTCTCCTTTTACACCTGTAAATAACTACTTTAAACTTGGTATCTC
>NZ_JBUEQR010000084.1:0-6338 GCF_054968985.1 Streptococcus sp. 1F3
ATCTAAGTGACCGTGGAGTTCGAAGTGAGTTCCCATATCAAATTCATCAGTGATAACGATATTTTTGTCTTTAATTTTGAGAAAATTTGTGATAAGATTTAGTTGTTCCATATGAGTCTTTCTAATGAGTTGTTAGTCGCTTTTCATTATAAGTCATATGGGACTTTTTTTCTATACTCAAAAAGGCTCCATAATCTCTACAGTGGATTTACCCACTACAGAAATTATAGAGCCAAAACTTTGAACGAAAGGGATAATGAAAAGCCTTGATTGCAAGGCTTTTTCTTGTATGATGGGGAAGTATCAGAGTGATAAAATTTTTGGAGTGAGTAGAAATGATAGCTAGAAATTATCTCATTCTATTTCCATTTACTCTGTAGGGATGTGTTTGTTTCCATTGACAAGGAGTTTGTGGGAATAGAAACGTCCCCACCCAATTGATGAAACCAAGTAAGCTTTAGTCTAGGGAAATTAGTAGAAGAAAGTGATATTAACAATATTAAAAAGCACCTTGAAATGCTTGGTTTCAAGGTGGATTATAGTTGCATGAAATGGTTCATTTATTAACTTTTACTTGTTTCGAAATAAGTGCTGTATTACTGAATTTTATAGTGGAATTGTTAGGATTGTTTATTAATATTTGAAAGGTTAGAAAAAATCATTAAAACGGACAATTACTGTCCATTCTTTTTTGTAAACTCATATCATCAATAAACTATTAGAGGTGGTCAAAAATGATGAAATTCGAAGCTGAAAAGTTGAAGAAATTAAAAAGTACTGGCTTGGAGACAGGCTTTTATGACTTTGATAAGTTAACAACTGGTTTGCATGAGGGGCAGCTAATCATCTTGGCAGCTCGTCCTGAAATTGGGAAAACAGCTTTTGCTCTAAATATAGCTCAAAATGTGGCTCGAAGTTCGAAAAAATCTGTAGTATTCTTTTCTCTTGAGACGCAGGAGAAAATCCTCGTAAAACGGCTCCTAGCTAATCAGGAGGACTACACACAGCAACACATCATTACACGGAAAAAAACGGTTGAGGACTTGAAGAGGCATTCCATTGTTCAGAGTCAGCTGACAGATTTTCCTATTTTTATTGATGACTCAGTCGGATTAAGGATTACAGATATTAGGGATAAGGTAGGGCGTTTAGCCAATAAGACGAACGGGCTAGGGCTGATTATCATTGACTATCTCCAGCTAATCCAAGGATCACGGTTGGAAAATCGTCAGCAGGAAGTATCTGAAATCGTACATCAGTTGAAAATCATTGCTAAGGAATTGAAAGTGCCAGTTATCGCTCTGTCTCAGGTCTGTCGTAGCGTTGAGCAACGGGAGGACATGAGGCCGATTACGAGTGACTTGCGGGAGTTTGAGACTAGTATGGAGCATGACGCTGATATTATCGCTTGTCTCTATCGTGATGACTACTACCAAGAGAAAACAGTCTGTCAGGCGGAATATAATCTGACGGAGCTAATTATTAGAAAGAATCAAAACGGGAGACTTGGGACGGTAAAGCTGTATTTTTACAAGGATTTGAATCGTTTTTTGTAAAAATATTAACCTTGAAAAAGTCGGGAAATCATTGAATAGGGACTACTTGATGTGTTATAATGTTTCTAAGGAATTGAGGTAAATATGAACGATCAAGAACGCTTACTAACAATTTTTCTACGTTTGCAGTCAGGTGCTCATCTTTCTAAGTTACAGTTAGCAGATGAGTTTGGAGTTAGTGAAAAAACAGTACAGAGAGATTTTTCTCTATTAGGTCATTACTTGGAATCTCAGCCTATAGTTGCAGCGGAGCTTGCCTATGATACGAAATACCATACCCGTTACCTAAAAGGGAAATCATTATTTAATAAAAAGGATATATTGGTCATATCAAAGATTTTATTAGAGAACCGTTCTTTGAACAAAGAGGAAAATAAGTCTCTGATCGATAGTTTGTTAGCTTTAATCTCTAAAGAGGAACAAAAAGAGGTTTATCAAATTATTGCGAGCGAACTACTAAATTATGCACCATTGTCAGATACTCAAAATCGAATTGATAAAATCTGGGAATGGTCGGAAATAATACGAAAAGAGCTAGTTCTAGAGATTCGGTATCAATCGCCTTATAATACTGAAAAACAACATACGATTCTTCCTGTATCAATCTACTATGATGTGCATTACTTTTATGTTGTAGCATATAATTTGACTTTTGAGTCATATATGACCTTAAAATTAGATAGAATTTTAGATTGGAAAGTATCTACTGACAAGAAACCGCAGATTTCTTATGGGAGGAAGTTTCGAGATGGAGAGGTACGGAACAAACGTGTTGATCCATTTATGGGACGAGAGTTGACGATTAGAGTTCAATTTGCCTATGACCCAACCATTGTAACGGATCAATTTCCAACTGCTAGGATTATTGAACATACCCCTGACGGAGCTGTGATTGAATTTATCAGTCAAGACACACCAGGATTGAAACGATGGTTGCTGAGTCAAGCAGATGCTTTGACAGTGCTTTCTCCAGCAACGTTAGTAGATGATATGAAGAATTTTCTGATAAGAATGCAGCAAAATTATGATAAGTAGACTAGGTAGACAAATATTGTCTATGGAATCTTTTATAATAAACCTATCAAGTTATAAGTGAGGTACAAAAGATGAAACCAGTCAATAAAAATCAAACATTTGAGAATTTTTCGGTCAATGACGGAAACGCTTGGGCTTTAACTGCATTAAAGACAGTTATTAAGGATAAGAATTACTATAATCCTGTTTATATATACGGTGAAAAAGGAGTTGGAAAATCGCACTTGCTAAATGCCACCATTAACGCAATGGTTGAACGAAATAAGGTAGCATTTCTATCAGCAAAAGAGCTGGCAGTTGAAATGGTAGAAAAAATTATGATGTCTGATGGAGACTATGTTCTCATCGATGACTTGCATTTGCTGCCTAAAGATAAGGCTCTGGAAGAAAAAATCGCAATGCTGATTGAAGCAAACAAGAAACAGTTGATTATTTCTTCAACTATTGCCCCAAATAGCATGGAAGTTTCTAGCACATTACAGGAACGACTACAATGGGGACTAACAACAAATATGACATCCTAAAATCAATGATTAGTAAACTTAAATAGGAAGGAGAAATCTAACATGCAAGAATGGATTGTTGTCGATCAGTTCGGGAATGTGATTGCACAAGGTTTTTTAGATAAACAATCAGCAGAATTTTATGCAAAAAATATTCCAAACGCTAGTGTAGTGAAGAAGTAGGTAAAAAAATGATTCAAGAAGTACAAATAAAAAAACATTTTATTTTAGATGACTATGTAGTTTTTGACATAGCGACGTCCGGTCTCTCTCCAGAGGACTCATCTTTGCTAGGAATTTTCGCTATTAGAATTGAAAAAGGAGAGATAGCAGAACGTTTTAATAAGATAGTCAGAAATGAAGAAGAATTATCAGAATTTATGACTGATGTGACGAAGTTAACCAACGAAATGTTGAATAGAGGTGAATCAGCAGAGCAAGTGTTAAATGATTTTCAAGTATTTTGTGGTAATTTGACTCTTGTTGCTCATAATGCAGAGTTTGAAGTGAACTTTTTGAATCATTATTTTCAAAAGTATGGTTTTCAAACCTTGAATCAACCAGTGATTGATTCACTAGAATTAGTACGAAAGGCTTGCCCAGAATTAAAACGCTATTCTTTGACACAATTAGCACAATTTTTTGATTTTGATACAAACAATCAAAATCCAGAATTTGGAGTTGAAATGACACGAATGCTTCTTGAAAAACTCAGAGAGTTTTGATAAAGTTAAGACGAGTTCTACTTTTGGATTGAAGATAGGTTGAAAGGATCAACAATGAATAAAAAAATCGATTCAGAAAATCAAACAATTAAGGTTTATTTTGAGAGCAATGAATAAATGTTAATTGTCAGACAGATATTTGGAAAGGTAAAATATGGTTAAAATTATTAGGATAAATTTAAAAACACAGGCAGAGAATAGGAAAGATTTGATTGATTATTGTTTAAATAACCACAAACAGTTTCTCGCCATCGCTTGGGCAGGTGAGTTTGAGACATTTGAAGCATATTTTAATACTGTCAGAAGTGGTATGAAAAGAATTAACCCAGTTTTAAATATTTTTAGAAATGTTGCAATCGATGATTTGTTCTGGACGAGGGATCTGGAGGGTAATTATTGGATTTGTCGCTCAAAAGGGAAAGCAGAAGCTTTTTTTAGTAAAGAGTTAGATATCGGTGCAGTGATTCCAGTTGAAGCTTATAAAGTAGGTTTGCAAGTTCCAGGGCAGATTAAAGCGTCTTTCAATAGGGCAAATGCAGGTACGGCTAATGAAATTCGAGATGCAATCATTGAGGAATACTCTAAAGCCACTTATAATAATTTATCTCAAACTAAGCATTATCAAGTTAATCAGTTGCGAGGAAATTTATTAGATAATCTACCCGATTTTGATTTAGAGGAGTTGGTTATCTCTTATATTCAAATTAAATATGATTATTATGTTCTTTCAAATTCTATTGCTAGTAAGTCGACAACTATAAAAATTGAATGTGAATTTTTGTCCCGTAATCCAGCAAATGTATCGAAGGCAGTTGTACAAGTCAAAGGTAAAAAAGCTGCCACTTTGGATGCGATGCAATTTTCAAGTTTTGTAGAAGCAGGTTATAAGGTATTTCTATTTGCGCCAAATGCAGAAAAGCTGAAAAATATTATTGTTATCACGCCAAGTGAATTACTTGATTTCTATAACACTTATAAAATAATTTTGCCAAAATCCATTACTCAATGGGAAAAATTATATTAATCCAAATAAGATTGTTAACTAAATTGATTATTTGAAAGGGGCAATTGATTTGCTCCTTTATTCCTTTAGGGTTAGATTTTGAAAAAGTTCTTCCGTTAGGAATATCACTTGAGAAGTTTCAACATTTACTCTATGTATCTGATGATGAAGAGTCTATGCATATAATTTCATCTCATTTAATTAATATCTTTAAAAACATAGTATTTAACGCAAGTGTTATGTTAATAGATAGTAATCTTAACTATAAAGAATTTAAGGATAGTGTTACTACATATGTTTGTGTTGAGGAAAAAATTAAAGATATGGGGAATCAGTTAATGTTTGAGCTTGATAAGAGAATAACAAATAAAAGTGACAAAAATTGGTTTATTATTATTCCAGATTTAGAATCATTTTTGGAAGTATGTGATATTACTCGAGAACAAATGGTAAGGTTATATAAGGTAGGATGGAAATATGGTTTATTCTTAATAGTGGGATCTACACATCAGTATATTGGTTCAACTATAAATAATATTGCTAAGGATATACGAAAAGACTTACAATGGGTTCTACTAGGAATGAGACTTAATGATCAAAACTTTTTAAGCAAGGTTTATAATTCTAAGGAGGTAAGATTAGAACCTGATGAAGCCCATCTTCATTCTCGGAAAGATTCTCAAAAAATTAAAATTAGTTGGGGATAGAAATATGGAGGAAACTAATGACAATACAAAGTAATCAGACAACCCCTAGTATATGTGCTACTACTTTAATGAGTGTAGCTGCAGGAATAGGAACTGGTGGTGAAATTACGGAAGATGAATCAAGTATTATTACTGGGTATGACACTTTAAAAACAAGTATGTCAACAGAATCAAGTAATTCAAACAGTGTTGCTTCAAGTATTACGCAATTTGTTAGTTTGATACAAGGTGTAGCAAACGATTTTCAGGTTTTAGATGATTTACTTAGTCAACAAATTGCAGATAATCAAGAAAGTTTTGTAGAAGCTCCAAATATGGCTGATACTTCTGTTAAGAATGACACAACAAAAACAACCTCTAGCACTACAACAGGTCTCTCCAAACCTTCTTGGATGACTGCAACTGCGTCAAACGAAAGTACGCCAGATATGAGTTTATTTACTAATTAAGGAAGGTAAGTAATATGTCAACTAATTACAAGAAAGAGCTAGAAGAAACTCAATTGTCTATTTCAAAATTAAGTTCTCATTTATATGATATAGAAGATGAGAGGAGAAGATTACAGAAATTATCTACTGATTTTGATGATGTTAATGATGAAAGTTTTCATGATTTAGCTTATCTTGAGACTTTGAATCTTCCGTTGAGTTCACAAGAAAATATTATAGAAGTAAAAGCGCTATTTTCAACATACTATTATAGTTTGAAAAATGATATTGATGATAAGCTCAAAGTTCTTATAGTCAATCAGTTTTAAAGCAGTAATGCAGTAATTATGGTATACTAAAGTTATGGCATATGATTTAGAT
>NZ_JBUEQR010000085.1:0-28710 GCF_054968985.1 Streptococcus sp. 1F3
TTCATTATAAGTCATATGGGACTTTTTTTCTATACTCAAAAAGGCTCCATAATCTCTACAGTGGATTTACCCACTACAGAAATTATAGAGCCTTTTAATCTTGGAGTATGCACTATAAACGTTACTGAGGAGAGGATTTTTATCCCTCTTTTATTTTTGTCAAAATGATTGAAGAATGTTCATAACATGATACAATAAAAGGAATTTATTAAAAAAATTAACATGTTTTGACTTATGGACAATTCTTGTAGGTGCTACAAAAAATTGTGTCCTTAACTTTAAAGTGTTTCCGTTTTATAATGAATCTGTAAATAGAAACTCAAGGAAAATCTGGATAAATGTGGCAACGAAGCTAGTTACAGCGAATTGATCAATGATATTGAGATTTTCAATGAGTGCATAAAAACAACGGAGGTTGAAAAACATGTCGGATTGGTTAGCTATTCATGACAAAGTATACGTCGTGACGGGTGGTAGCTCAGGGATTGGGCTTGCGATTGTGAAGGGGTTATTGAAACAAGGTGCTAAGGTTGCAAATTTTGATATTCGTGATTCAGATGTGAGCCATGAGAATTTGCTCTTTGTCGAAACCAATGTGGCCAGTCATCAAGCAGTCAAAGAAGCAGTGGCTAAAGTGGTAGAACATTTTGGCACTGTAGATGGTTTGGTTAACAATGCAGGAATTAACATTCCAAATTTGTTGGTGGATGTGGTAGAAGAAGCTGGACAGTATGAGCTAAATGAAGAAAAGTTTGATCAGATGGTTAATATTAACTTCAAAGGTCTCTTCTTTGTGTCGCAAGAAGTGGTGCGTATTCTTACAACTAAGAAATCAGGTGTCATCATTAACATGGCTTCAGAAGCAGGGCTAGAAGGTAGCGAGGGGCAAAGTATTTATGCTGCGACCAAAGGTGCGGTTTATTCTCTCACCCGTTCATGGGCGAAAGAGCTCGCCAAGCATGGTATTCGCGTTCTTGGTATCGCTCCAGGAATTATGGAAGAAACGGGACTTCGTACCTTGGCTTATGAAGAAGCTCTTGCTTATACTCGTGGAAAGACGGTTGAAGAATTACGCGCAGGCTACCATAATACAAGTACTATTCCATTAGGGCGCAGTGGTCGCTTGAATGAAGTTGCAGACTTGGTGTGTTACTACTTGTCTGATCGTGCAAGTTATATCACGGGAGTCACCACAAATGTAGCAGGTGGAAAAACAAGAGGTTAAAGAGGGATTATGAGTCTAGAATTAAATAAAAAGGCATTGTTATATTATTTATCCTCTCATGCAAGTGTTAGCTATGAGGTGCTAGGTGACCGGCTTCAATGTTCTAGACGTACCCTTAAACTATTGATTGAATCGCTATTATATAGTTATGATCATATCTTTTCTATACAGGAGATGAATGGTAGGCTATCTATTAGGATACATGATGAAGCTGCTTTTAAGGTCTTGGTAACGGAAGATTTATTATTATCTGCGGATCTTAATTCGTTCCATAAGCGTCAGGCAATTTTCTTCCAAATTCTCTTAGAAGCAGATGGCTATCTTTCAGCAGATACGATAGCAGAGCAGCTAGGAATTAGTCGGCGTAGTCTCACTCGAGACATTAATCGTATGAAAGTGGTCTTAGAAAACTATCGTTTGAGAATCGTCTCCAAAACAGGTGTTGGGATTCAGCTGGTCGGTTCTGAATTAGCCAAGCGCCTCCTCTATCTCTATGAGGTCATGGATTATTTAGAGACCAAGCTAGAGTTACCCAAAGAATTGATGGAAACCTATAGGGACTTCGTACAGTACCATCGTTTTCCAATTGATGTCAAGAGGGTCTTTCATTCTACTTTACTTTTGACGGTTTTACGTCGCCAACATCACTTGAATGAGATGGATTTTACGTGGTTTACTAGTCAGAAAACCCTTGATTTACCAGCTATTTTCTACGATATTTTGTCTTACTTTATGGAGAGACCCCTGACCAAGCTAGAGAAGGAATTTTTAACCTTCCCTATGCAATTAGGCCTACTTCCAGCAGAGATTGCGCGGGTAGAAATCCTTGAAGTGGCAGAGCGCATCTTATATCAGACGGTGCAAGAGTTTGGTATTACGCTTGATATTCAAGAAAGCGCTCAAGTCTTGCAGCGACATTTGGTTTACATGCTCAATCGTAGTGTTATGAAATGGCGTTTTGCAGAAGTCAGTCTGAGGGAGCAACTGATTCAAAGTTCCTTTTCAAAAATTGTATCTCAATTTTTCGTGGATCGTGTAGTTGACATGACAGGTGTTAGTATTTCAGAAAAAGAAGTGATATTATTAGCAGCTTGGATGGAGTTGTTGATGGCTAGAAGGAGCAAACCCTTGATTGGTCGGGTCGCGGTGATTACCCAGTCAAGTCAGTCTTTTCATTATTTAGTTGAGACACAAATTCGCCACATTTTTGGAGAAGCTGTGCAACTCGATTTTCTGGATTTTATCAATCACTTGCCTTATGAAGAATTAAATAAGCACTATGATTTGATTTTTACAGATAATCTCATATACAGCCAAAACCTTTTCCAACCGTTTTTGTCCTTGTCGCTTGTGACCAAGGAAAATCAGGCTGAGCGGGAAGCTTTGGAGAGAACAGTGCTGGGACGCAAGATTGAAATGTACAGTCAGGTCATCAATGTACAATTTGATGAATGCCAAACTTATGACCAGAACCTAGACCTTTTGCTTGCTAAAATGGTGGAGAAGCAGCTGATTTCAAGCGAAGCAGGTCAGAAATTGAGGGATAAGGAAGCCAAACATTCGGCTATTTCAGAAGACGGCTATGCTTTTCCACATTTGACAGATGCTAGTTTGAATCAGTTGATTGTTGTAGTGTCAGAAGAATTTCCCTTTGTTTTAGAAACCAAGGCTGGACAGACTATTTCCGATTTCATTTTACTCTTTGTCCCAGTGGAATTAGATGATTTTAATCAGGATTTACTGTTTAAAATTTTTGACAATACTTTCCGCATGAGTGGTGAAACGCATATCAAGGAACGCTTGGGGCTAACTCATTCGTTTGAAAGAATTCGGATTTGTAAGCAAGAAAGGAGTAATAATAATGGGTAATGTGTATATCTTAGGGGCGGTTGTCATTGTAGCCTATATTTTCCAAATCATTTTTGGATTGTGCCAAATCAAGCATTTTAATCAGACCTATTCAGAAATGAAAAAAATAGGGCGTGTAGCTATTGGTCGCAGGAGTGGTCGTATTAAGGCAGGAACCATTGTCCTTTTTGCAGTTGATAAAAAAAGGCGTATTCTTGACGCTCGTAGAATGCAAGGAATAACCGTAGCAGCACGTTTTAAGCAGATGTCGGACTATGTAGGACAAGATATCCATTATTTGGATAGCGATCATCCTCTTGTACGAAAAGAAAATAAATTATTGCAAATTGCCATTGAGGATGCGCGGGAGGTATTTGTTCAGTTTGAGACAGGCAACTATCGAGAAGTCCCAAAAGTTGCACCAATCATAGGCTTATCAACTCATTTAAAAATGCTTTCGGCGCGAATCAAATTGCAATTAACCAAAGAATAATGAGTATGTAAAGAAAAGGAGTAACAGGCTAGACGATAGGGCTACAGATAGTTGAAAGTAGGAAAAGCAATTACTTTTCTCAACAGTTGCTGATAACGGGTGTCGAATGTGAGCTTCAAAGAGGACACACGGTTATTTGATGTTTAGCTTTTATTATAGAATGAATTTGGGTTATAAGATACTGACAAAAGGGAAACAGCCATTGTAAACCTTGATTACTTACAGATATGGCTACCTTTTGGAGGATATCGAATACCCTTAATATCTAAAAAAGGAGTCCGTTATGGAATATATTGTAAAATTTGCGGAAGGGTTTATCAGACTCTTCCAATTAGGTGGTGAAACCTTTCTCAGCTGGATGACAGGGATTGTTCCTGTAGTCCTCATGCTCTTGGTAGCCATGAATACGGTGATTGCCCTTCTTGGGGAGGAAAGGGTGCATCGTCTCGCTCAAGTTTCTGCTAAAAATCCCCTCACTCGTTACATGATTTTACCATTTATCTCAGCTTTCATGCTTGGAAATCCGATGGCAATCAGTATGGGACGTTTCTTACCTGAGTATTATAAACCAGGATTTGTCGCGGCACAGATGCAATTTTGCCATACCTCAAATGGAGTTTTTCCGCACATCAATCCGGGTGAATTGTTTGTTTATCTCGGAATTGCAACAGGCCTCCAAACGCTTGGTCTCAATCAAACAGAATTAGCCATTCGTTATCTATTGGTTGGTTTAGTGATGAATTTTATCGGTGGCTGGGTGACCGATTTTACAACTGCTTATGTTGCAAGACAACAAGGCATCACCCTTAAAAAGACATTTGACTAAGAAAAGAGGATGAGATAATGATATACAAGAGCATTCAAGTTGTAAAAGGTAGTGGTGGTTTTGGGGGACCGCTTGTGATTACCCCAACAGAAGAAAAGCACAAATTCATCTATATTACTGGTGGTGGCGAAAAACCAGCTATTGTGGATAAAATTGCAGAATTAACTGGTATGGAGCCAGTCAATGGGTTTAAAACATCTATTCCAGATGAAGAAATTGCCCTTGCTATCGTAGATTGTGGAGGTACCCTGCGATGTGGTATTTATCCAAAGAAGGGGATTCCAACTATTAATGTAGTGCCGACAGGAAAAAGCGGTCCCCTAGCCCAGTACATTACAGAGGACATCTACGTATCCAATGTCGGTGTGGATCAAATCAGCTTGGCAGATGGTTCAGCGACGGCGACAAGACCAGTAACAACCCTGGAAGCAAAAAAAACAAGCTATGACACTTCTAAAAAGATTACAGAACAGCGTGCAGAATCTAGCTTTATCGCCCGTATTGGGATGGGAGCTGGTAAGGTCGTTGCTACCTTTAATCAAGCGGCGCGTGAAGCGATTCAAACCATGCTTAACACCATTTTGCCTTTCATGGCCTTTGTATCTCTTCTTATCGGGATCATCCAAGGTTCTGGTGTTGGAAACTGGCTTGCTAAATTGATGGTACCGCTTGCTGGAAATGTTTGGGGCTTGGTGATTATCGGATTTATCTGTTCTCTCCCGTTCCTGTCCCCACTCTTAGGACCTGGTGCTGTTATCAGTCAAATCATTGGTGCCTTGATTGGTGTGGAAATTGGAAAAGGAACTATCCCTCCTCAAATGGCTCTTCCAGCACTTTTTGCTATCAATACGCAAAACGGATGTGACTTTATCCCTGTTGCTCTCGGCTTGTCAGAAGCAGAGGCGGAAACTGTTGAGGTAGGAGTACCAGCTGTTCTTTACTCCCGTTTCTTGAACGGTGTGCCACGTGTTATTGTAGCCTGGATAGCAAGTTTTGGACTTTACAGCTAATCTTGGCAAACCTACCAGATATGAGGGTGTATAGAAACAGACACGTACTCAAAAGGATTTCCGTGATTGTAAAATGAACACGTTCATAATAGCTAGGATAAAGATAGCCGAACGGAGGGTTCTATTTCAATAGATCTCAACAGTCTATTCTTAGACTGTTGGGGACCACCATTGATGATAGCCAGATTCATTGCAGATGAAATGCACTGAATAGCTAGCTAACTACCGGTATTCCCATTAGTTTGTGGTCATTTTTTAATTGACCTTGCTCTCTAGTTTTAGGCTCGGGTGAAATAGTCATTTCCCTGACTATTTCTATTCCAAAGGGAATCTGTAACTGGCTAAAGTGAGAACACTTGTGTCCCTTTTTTATATCATTCTTAGGTTGTGTTCCATTTGCTACCGACTAACTTTTAGAGCATAGGCTTATAAATGCTATACATGATCATTTTATCTCTTTATAGTAACTCGATTTGTCCAATACCAGTTAGGTTTGAATCATGTTGCCCTGTTTTTTATTAAAAAAGAGATGAAATGACTAAAGAACATTAGAATAGGAAGATAGATGAATGACAAAAATTTTTGAAACAGAGGTTGTAAGTATCGGAGAACAAGCTCCAAACATGATTGAAGAAGCAAATATGCTCATTTTATTCGGGTTGGAGGCGCCAGCTGATTTGGCTACTTACTGCTACAAGATTAGTAATAAGGATTTGTCAGGCTCGATTGCTCCAGGGGCACGCTTGGTCATTGATGGTGTGGAGTATTCTGTTACGGCAGTTGGAAGTATTGTCGAACAAAACCTATCTGCTTTAGGACACATCACCATTTCCTTTGATGGTTCCCATAAAAAATCGCTTCCAGGAACCCTTCATGTGGAAGCAGGACAAGTTCCAAATCTCCAAGAAGGTAGCGTGATTAGTATAAGAATGTGAGAGCATTTGATACGGGTGTCACTCGTTTTATTCAGTCTATCCTTAGACTGCTGAGGCAAAAAATATACCAAGAGAGGAAACTCTCCATTAGATGGTTTCTTCCGTATCCGCATAAAGTGAGCGGAGTTTACAAGGGCTAGGGCAAAATAGGAGATTGACATAATGTTCAATTAAGATATAAGGACGTTAAGAAGTTGTATTCATAGTTCAGTGTGCGTCTATTTAAGGCTCGTTTTTAATCTACTCATCGTTCGTTTTTTAAGATACAGTCAGTATTTCCTCAAAAAACGGCCTTGATGAGTGAAAAACAATCTCTTATTATAAAGCACTTTACTTGTGAATACAGTTTTTAAGAAAATATAAAGAAAAATAGGGAAGGGGGAAGATTACTAAAATAATGGTACAATTCATCTTTTTTCTAACATTTTTATTGAGTATTATTGGTTAGAATGGTCAATCATACCGTTTAATACTCAACCAAAAATAAAAGTTTAATCCAACCACTTTCTTCTATATAGTAGACTTGAGCAAGCTAGCAGTCAATCCTCTAATCACTTCTTGAAGCCTAGCCATTTCTAATGATTGAAAGACCTTATTCCTAAAACCGCATTTACGAAGTTCAGTCTAGACTTGTTCAATCGGATTTATCTTAGGGGTGTATAGGGAATAACTGTTAGCTCGAATAGCATATTTTTAGATTTACTGAATCCTTCAGTATGGAAAGATTCCCTAAAGAGTGTAAGAGGTGGGGGCATTGTTTTCTAGGAGATGATGTTCCTCTTTTATATGTCTATTATTTATCTAAGACGTATGTGTTTTATCTGTAATCTCTTGTATTTTGTATTTGATATGCTATTCTAGCATCCTAGTATATCTTGAAAATAAAGGAGAATAGGTGATGGATCACAAATTAGTCAGTCATAAAGTGGGACGTTTTCGTATGTGGAAGTCTGGGAAGCAGTGGCTTTTTGGTGCAAGTATTCTAGGAGCGCTCGCAGTTGGGAGTGCTATTCCTGTCTTTGCTCAGGAGGTGGCTACCACTCATTCATCAGTGGGGGAAGTGATTGAACGATTAACTACGACGGAAGGTGTGTCTGAAGCAGAAAGTGTACCTCTAGAGACCCGTAATGAATTGAAGGCAGCTGCTGCTTCTCTATCGGAAGTAATCGCAGATGAATCCCTTGGCACAGCTCAAGAGCCAAGTGTGGTATCTTCTGAATATACGATTAAAGAAATTGAGGGGTCTTCATCGGAGACGAAACGGCTCGAGAGTTCGTTTTTAGAAGATAAGTCTGAAGTAAAAAGTATAGAGTTAGATTCTAGTAATGAGTTAAAAACACCTGTTACTGCTGTATCAGAAGCAGGCACGGATGAGTTGGTTCGCATGGTTCAAAAGCCAAGTGCAGGATCTTTATCGGATACCGAAAGGCTCTCTGTCGCAGATACAATTCCAGCTATTTCAGAACATCAAGAGTGGACGTATGGAGTATCAAAACCAAGTAAGGAAGACCTCGTCTGGCAACAAGAAGTATATCAGGGTTATTATACGGCATCTTATAAACACAATAGTCAGTTATTTGATGTCAATAAAGAATATACTGACCAGAGTGGGGACTTTGGCTTGTGTTCGGCAGGAGTAGCAACCAATATGATTCACTGGTGGCTAGAGCAAAATAAAGAATATGTGGAGAGATATTTACGGGAATCTGAAGCAAATGGTGTCGTAACTCCGCGTTTAGGTCAATCTATTGATTTACGTAATCATACCCATTACGACGAAGCGCTCCATAAAAGTCAAATATTTGATTTATTTAAATCCTATTTTAGCAATAGAGCGGTGTATACTCATAGAGTATTAGATTTGTTCTTTAGCGGTTATCCAAATGTTTTTAAGTACGATGTCAATCAGGAAAAAGAGTATGAGAAAAGAGAAACGATGGGGACATTGGATCGGCGTGGCGGATTCTTTAAGGAGGTATTCAAACAAGACCTGTTAACAACGAGAAAAGAAGTGGGGGATTTGAATTCTTTTGGAATGCAAGTAAGGCAGGCGTTGGCTGAGAAGAAAGCCTTAGCTGTGGATTATCTGTTTAGTGCAAGGCGGGGACATATTGTAAATGTTTGGGGTGCTGAGTTTGATGAGCAGGGTAAGTTGACAGCGCTTTATGTCACAGACACAGATGACCATACTTCAGTTATTGATGCAAGGGATGAAAAACCATTGCAAAGTTTAAAACGCTATCGTGTGATTGAAAAAGGCGGGAACATTCTTATCTCGAATAATTATAGTGAGAATAGAGGTGTCCCGATTAAGAATTTATATACTCTGGACTTGGGTGAGCGACAGTGGCAAGCCTACTTCTCTAATCGTGAGAAAGCCTCTCAGGTACCTTCCGATGTAACAACTCCTCAATCTAGCGGTGAAGTGGTAGCACCGATAGCCCCACAAGAGAATGCAGAAGCGGGACTTGAAAGCAGGGGTCAGACAGATTCCGCTACTTCAGTCGGAATTTCCGAGCAAGGCACTACTGATGTAGAGGTCCGAAGCGCTGTAACGGCTCCGGTCTTATCAGAAACACCTAAACAGGCAAGTCGTCAGACCAGCTTCGAGCGTTCCGCTTCCTATTCTGTCCCTCTTCGCTCTAGCGGTGAAGTGGTAGCAACGACAGCGCCACAAGAGAATGCAGAAGCGGGACTTGAAAGCAGGGGTCAGACAGATTCCACCACCTCAGTCGGAATTTCCGAGCAAGGCACTACTGATGTAGAAGTCCGAAGCACTGTAACGGCTCCGATCTTATCAGAAGCACCTAAACAGGCAAGCCATCAGACCAGCTTCGAGCGTTCAGCTTCCTATTCTGTCTCTCTTCGCTCTAGCAGTGAAGTGGTAGCACCGATAGTCCCACAAGAGAATGCGAAAGCAGGACTTGAAAGTAGAGTTCACGCTGTTTCACACCTCTTAGCAACAAGTGCAGGATTATCTGTTGCTGAGGCGAGAGTGAAGACAGATTTGGAAGAGTCGAATCAGTACAAATCACCATCACATGAAAAAAGTGAGGATACGAAGAAAGTGGATAAATCCACTTCGACAAAGGCAATTCAGAATTCATCGGATGAAAAGTCACAAGTGTCTCCATTATCTGTTTCAGCGAAGCCAAAAATGAAAGAGACAACCAAATCTTTCCTTTCAAGTCCCTCTATCTCCTATGTAGCAATAGCCCTCATCGCAATTTTAGCAGGCTTTTGGAGCTTGAAAAAGATAGAGAAATAACACTAAAATAAGAGGTTGGGAAGTAGTCTAGCCTCTTATTTATATGTTTTGGTAGTTACGAAGAATCCTCCTCCCATGTTTTATATAGTGGTTTCGCTTCCTTTTAGTACTAAGTAACGAGCTGCAGGCTGCTTCAACAGTCTAATGACTGTTGAAGGTTGGAAATCATACTGACGATAGTCAGTAACAATCGTAGAGTACGGCAAAGCGAGTTCCAATCATCTGGAAGATGATTGGAAGTTGGAAATAGGGAAACGGAGTTTCGACAATTCATCTAGAAGATGATTGGAAGTTGGAAATAAGGAAACGGAGTTTCGACAATTCATCTAGAAGATGATTGGAAGCTGGAAATAGGGAAACGGAGTTTCGACAATTCATCTAGAAGATGATTGGAAGCTGGAAATAGGGAAACGGAGTTTCGACAATTCATCTGGAAGATGATTGGAAGTTGGAAATAGGGAAACGGAGTTTCGACAATTCATCTGGAAGATGATTGGAAGTTGGAAATAGAGAAACGGAGTTTCCACAATCGTTGAAGTGATAAGGGTTAAACGAAATGAGTATAATACCCTTTAAAAATCAAAAGGATACTTCGTCAACTTTTGATTTTTATTCGTCTGGACACATTGTTTTTATCTTCCGATGTGTGAATCAAGTTTCATGGACTTTGTTTTTGGGCTTGATTGAGCAGTGGATTATTTTCACACTGTTTCTTTCATAAGCCAAGAGTAGGCTGTTATTTCCTTTTCGAATGTTGGTTTCCAGTCTTAGTCCTTGAAAGTTTAGTTTGAAAGCCCTATAATAGGGAAGAAGGAGATAGAAGGGGAGTTCCGTAGATTGGAAGGTGGTGCTTTGTTTGATGCCCTGAATCATATCGGAAAAAGGAACTGGCTAAGCTCTACTATGTAGATGGGAAATAGTATGGAAGCGAGTAAGCAAGTGATTGTTTTGACTGTTTATACTAGCTATATGAAAAAGGTTAGATAGAGTAAGAAAAAGAGGTAATCGATGACCAAAAGGAAATTACCAATTAATAAAAAAATGATTGGCGAAGTGGCGAAGATTTTTGATGTCATTCCAGATACAACCCGCGTGATTGGTGAGGCTGTCCATGCTGTTGTTCCGTTAGTGGATAAAGTTTTAGAGCAAAGTTATCAGAGAAAAAATCGTTTGGTACATCTGCCCAATGTGGTAGATATGAATCTTCTAGAGGCACAACAGCATCTGGAAGAACGGGGGTTTGTAGTGAGTAAAATCCTCGCTAAACCTCACCAACGTTATGCCAAGAAACACGCAGATGAGGTGGTGGCTATGATTCCTAAGCCTGGTAATATGGAGCCTGGAACCCTCGTCAAACTCTATTATGTTAGCCAAGGTATCATTGAAGCTAGCGATCAGACGATTCCCTTGCCAAATCTAATCGGGCTTCCTTTAGAGGAGGCTAAAGAGCATCTACAAGAACTAGGGTTAAAGCCATTGGTTGTTGCCTTACACGCACAAGCTAGGTACGCCAATCAACAACCTAATACAGTCCTTGGTATGCAACCCAAACCTACCGTATTGGTACCTGCTATCCCAAAGGGACGTTTTGTCAAATTGTACTATCTGACAGAGTTAGGATTAGGGGATAGTAAGGTCATGGCTCAGCGAGCAAGGACTAAAAAAATTACGATTCCAACCTTGGTCAAAGAAATTCCGAAAATCTTACCGACAAAGAAGAAAAAATAGGGTTAAGCCTTGACATTTTTGGAAAATTAGGGCAAGATGGAGGTAGAAAATAAAAGGAGGCTATCATGAAAAAGAAATTATTTTCTACGTTATTGACCTTTGTGACTGTAACAGCCTTAGCGGCGTGTTCGACCAGTCAGACAAAGGAAAGCGATTCCTCATCATCGACGACAGTAGAATCTTCTAAGGTGGAAGAGTCAACTTCGACTAGCTCGTCGACTAGCTCGTCGTCCTCTAAGACAAAAACATTGAAAGAATCGACAGTTGTTTATCTTTCAGACCAAGAAATAGAAGCAGTTCAAACTCTTGGTGATGCCAAAGCAGCCTTTCAATCATTGTCAGATGCCTATGTGGCAGATTTTGATGAATTGGTTGCCCAGTTATCAGAGCGAGACCAAAAATCCTTGGCGCCATTCCGCGATCAATTGCAGCAGATGATGGATCAACAACGAGACATCATCGAGAACCAATTTGCAAACTTTGGTGATGATACTACTCAAATTCCGGTAGAAGGTCGTGAAAGCATGATTTCAGCCTTGAAAATGACTCGTGACCAATTAAAGCAAGCAATGACAACTGTCAGAGAACAGGCTCAGTCTATGTTACAATAAATGTTCATTTTTAGTGAAGATTGAAGAAGATGATTGAAAGATTATCTTTTCAGTCTTTTTTTAGTTCTTGCTTTGTCTTTTATAGTACTTTTATTTTATGGATTAGCCATCCTATTTATAAACCAAAATATGATACGACAAATCAGACCGACTGTGTTTGAAAATAAAGATTATTCCCAAATATTCTGAAAATTTGATAGAATAGGGAGTAGACGATATGATGTGAGAAGAGGAGATGTTATGACCGCTACAAAAATGACTGCACAAGAAATCATTCAATTTATTGCTCAAGCAGAGAAAAAGACGGCCGTCAAAGTGACCTTTGAGGGGGAGCTAGCAGCTGCAGTTCCTGAACATGTGGTCAAGCTCGGCAATGTCTTATTTGGTGATTGGCAAGATATAGCTCCCCTTCTTGTCCATCTGACTGAAAATAGAGACTATGTAGTCGAGCAAGATGCCCGAAATTCAGCAGTACCCCTACTAGACAAGCGGGGGCTCAATGCCCGCATTGAGCCAGGGGCTATTATCCGTGATCAGGTATCTATTGGAGATAATGCAGTCATTATGATGGGGGCCATTATCAATATCGGTGCAGAAATCGGAGAGGGAAGCATGATTGATATGGGGGCTATCCTTGGAGGGCGTGCAACCGTTGGAAAAAATAGTCATATCGGAGCGGGTGCTGTATTAGCAGGTGTCATTGAGCCTGCGAGTGCTGAGCCTGTTCGGGTGGGAGATAATGTCTTGGTTGGTGCCAATGCTGTTGTCATTGAAGGAGTGCAGATCGGTAGTGGCTCAGTTGTAGCTGCGGGAGCGATTGTCACCCAAGATGTTCCTGAACATGTGGTTGTTGCCGGGGTTCCTGCACGCGTGATAAAGGAAATAGATGCCCAAACCCAACAAAAGACCGCCTTGGAAGAAGCTCTTCGAACCCTTTAGGAGAAATACGATGCTTGATTTAATTGCGATAAGACGAGCTCTGCACCAAATTCCCGAATTAGGAATGGAAGAGTTTAAAACCCATGCTTTCCTTATGGAAATTCTTGAGGGGCTTTTAAAGGACTGCCCGTTTGCCCAGATTCGCATATGGAAAACAGGGATTCTGGTTTATTTGACAGGAACAGAGGGACAAAAAACGATTGGCTGGAGAGCCGACATTGACGGTTTACCAATTGCTGAGGAAACAGGGCTTGATTGCACCTCAACCCATATAGATCGGATGCATGCCTGTGGTCATGATTTTCACATGACCATTGCGCTTGGAATACTAGAGCAACTGGTGGCTAAACAGCCTCGACATAACCTGCTCTTTTTGTTTCAACCGGCAGAAGAAAATCTTGCAGGAGGCATGCAGATGTATGAAGCAGGTGCCTTTGGGACTTGGTTACCAGATGAATTTTACGGCTTACATGTGCGACCTGATTTGAAAGTAGGACAGATTGCGACCAATCGTGGGACCTTATTTGCAGGGACTTGTGAGGTTAGGATTCGCTTTATCGGCTGCGGTGGTCATGCTGCCTTTCCGCATACGGCAAATGATGCCTTGGTAGCTGCGAGCTACTTTGTTACACAAGTACAGACCATTGTTAGCCGGAATGTCGATCCAATTGAGGGTGCGGTGGTGACCTTTGGTTCTATGCATGCAGGCACAACCAATAACGTCATTGCAGAAACGGCATTTTTACATGGGACTATCCGTGCGTTGACTCAGGATATGAGCCTCTTGGTTCAAAACAGGGTGCGCGAAGTGGCACAGGGAATTGCAGCTTCCTTTCATCTTAAAGTAGAGGTTGAATTGAATCAAGGTGGCTATTTGCCTGTGGAAAATCATCCTCGATTGGCAGATGAATTGATGACCTATTTTGAAGCGATACCTGAGGTGGAGGTTATCGATTGTCCTCCTGCGATGACAGGAGAGGATTTTGGCTATCTCCTTAGCAAGGTGCCAGGTGTCATGTTTTGGCTTGGAGTGGATACACCTTACCCTTTGCATAATCCTCGCCTAAATCCCAAAGAAGAAGCCATTCCTTTTGCGGTGGAACATTTGACCACCTTCTTACGTCATAAGGCAGAAGTGTAGCAAATAGGCAAAAAATAGACGCATAAGACTAGGACGCCTAAAGGATTGCGTTCATGTTACTAGAAGGTGTTTACAGGAAACCATTGCGCATGAGTAGGAGGTAATCTGGACGGAGCGCCTTGGTTTGCTTTGTATAGTTGAGGAAGATAAGTAGATGAAAAAATCAAGCATTCGCACAGCTATGCTGACTCGCTTAAAAGCTTTGTCTGCGCAGGAAAGACAGGCATGGAGTGAGTGGTCTTGCCAAGCGATTGGTGAATTAGTAGTGTATCAAGAAGCACGGACGATTGCAACCTTTTTATCGATGCCCCATGAAGTGGACACGGCACATCTGATTGAACAAGCACAGTGCGATGGCAAGCGGATTCTTGTCCCTAAAACCTACGGCAAGGGGCGCATGGCTTTTGTGGTATACGATGCAGGGGATCTGTTGCTCACTTCCTATGGGATCTGGGAGCCACAGTCGGATCTAGTGGTAGACCCATCAGAAATTGATTTAATCCATGTACCGGGGCTTGCTTGGAATGCAGAGGGCTATCGGATTGGCTACGGCGGTGGTTTTTACGACCGCTATTTGGAGGATTATCTAGGTGTGACCATCAGCACTATCTATGATTTCCAGCGCTGTGACTTTATTGAAGAAGAGTTTGATCAAGCAGTAAGAGAGGTTCTATGTTATGAAAAAAATGTTTCATAAGTCTTATCCTGTGACCAATACCTTGTTATTGGTGACCGCCTTAGTCTTTGTGACCATGCAGATTCTACGTTTTGGAGAGGCAACGACGTCACAGACGATCTATGACTTTGGTGGTCTGTATGGCCTTGCTGTAAAATTGGATCCGAGCCAGCTATGGCGCTTGGTTTCACCGATTTTTGTCCATATTGGCTGGGAGCATTTTTTCTTCAACAGTATGACGTTGTATGTTTTTGGTTATCAACTGGAAGAAATCTTTGGTTCGTACCGCTTTTCTTTCCTCTATCTGTTATCAGGAATTATGGGCAATATTTTTGTGTTCTTTCTGACCCCTGGTGTGGTCGCAGCAGGGGCTTCCACCTCTTTATTTGGTCTTTTTGGCGCAATGATTGTTCTTAGATACTATAGCTCGAATGCGTATTTACAGCTTTTAGGACAGCGTTATATTGGCTTGCTTCTTATCAATCTTGCCCTCGGTTTCTTTAATCCTGAAATCAGTCTTGCAGGCCATGTCGGTGGACTAGTTGGGGGTGCCTTGGCAGGAGTATTTTTACCTACCTTAGCGGAACCTTACTTATTCACTACTCAACAGAAACGACGGGTTCTTTTGCTCTATATTATGGTGGCAGTAGGCTTGGTTTTGCTCAGCCTGAGCCTATGACTTCAAACAGTTGTGAAATCACACGAGGAAGTGTTTCTCAGCTTCAAGACAGGCTGAAACGGCCAATAATACTCCATAAACATCAAAAGTAGACTAGCTTTCACAATTAAGAATTGTGAAGGGTTGGAAATGAGAGTAGCGCTACTCATTTCCTTATCATCGAAGCCGAAGGTAGAATTAGCGTTCACCAAAGCAAGTTGACGAAGTATCCTTTTGACTTTTAAAGAGTATAAGGCTGTTAAGAACTTCCTGCATCAGTATCCTATTTGCTCGGACAATGGATAGGAGTTCGGTCACTTATCAGACCTAAAAGGTGTAGCTGTCTATTTTGCCCATCCTTATTCTTCTCATGAAAGAGGAACAAACGAGAATTTCAATGGTCTCTTGAGAGAGTTTCTTTCAAAGGTAACCTACTCACGACAGAAGAACTCCATCACTAGGTCTCTGCTATCAGGAATAGACCGAGACGAATTCACAAGTATAAAACCGCCCGTTTTTTGTTTGGGCTAGCCCAAACACCTGTTTTTTAGTCTACTATCGAACCTGTTGCACTTGACTTGACAAGTGGCTTGTTAAAAAATTTAGAAGTTCTTCTTGCCAAGAGTGGTATTTTTTGGTAGAATGGGTAAGTATGTGGTGCTAGCACATCCGTAATATTTGATCAAATGAGGAGGAATACACATGGCTAAAGTATGTTATTTTACAGGGCGTAAAACTGTATCAGGAAACAATCGTTCACATGCAATGAACCAAACAAAACGTGCGGTAAAACCAAATCTTCAAAAAGTAACTGTTTTGATTGATGGAAAACCGAAAAAAGTTTGGGCTTCGGCTCGTGCACTTAAATCAGGTAAAGTTGAACGTGTTTAAAAAATAGGTCCGATTTGGACCTTTTTTCTTTGGATCTACAAATGGAAAGAGGTAGGAGTTAGCATCTTGCTCTTTTGCTATTCAATATAGTTGTTTCGTTTACTTTTAGTACTAGGCAAGGAGCTGCAGGCTGCTTCAACAGTCTAAGGACTGTTGAAGGTTGGAAATCATACTGACGATAGTCAGTAACAATCGTAGAGTACGGTAAAGCGAGTTCCCATCATCTTCTAGATGATGGGAAGTTGGAAATAAGGAAACGGAGTTTCCACAATCCTTGAAGTAATAAAAGTTAAACTAAATGAGTATAAAACAGGGAGTGGGGAGGCTTAGTCCTTCTCTTTCTTGTATCTGAAACGGAGATATTTCAGCTTTTTGTGAGATGTAGAATCATGAGCAGGGGAGTTTGATTTCCTATCTGTTGTCACAGCCTAGTTTTTTACAGTCATGAAAAATTATGGTAGAATAGAGTGATAAAATGATTTGAGGTAGAAAAAATGACGGTTAAAATCAATACAAAAGATGGCCAGATTGAACTAACAGATGATGTCATTGCGACAGTTGTTGGTGGTGCTACAACGGAGATTTTTGGCGTTGTTGGTATGGCGAGCAAATCTGCGATTAAGGATAACTTTCAAGCGCTTCTTGGAAAGGAAAATTATGCTAAGGGTGTTGTGATTAAAACGACCGAAGAAGGGCATATTGCAGTTGATGTTTACACTGTGATGAGTTACGGTGTGAAGATTAGTGAAGTTTCACGCAATATTCAAGAACGTGTGAAGTTTAACTTAGAAAATCAGTTAGGTATCGCAGCAGATACAGTCAATATCTATATTCAAAATATCAAAGTCGTAGGAGAATAACGGTGTCTAAAATTACAACTAGTTTATTTCAAGAAATGGTGCAGGCTGCATCTACTCGCCTGAATAAACAAGCAGAATATGTCAATTCATTAAACGTCTTTCCTGTTCCAGATGGAGATACAGGTACCAATATGGGCATGACGATTACCAATGGTGCTAAAGAGGTATCTGATAAACCGGCTAGTACGGTTGGTGAAGCGGCTCAGATTTTGTCGAAAGGTCTTTTGATGGGGGCGCGTGGTAATTCAGGAGTTATTACGTCCCAATTATTCCGTGGTTTTGGTCAATCGGTTAAAGACAAAGAGGAATTGACAGGTAAAGACTTGGCGCAAGCCTTCCAACATGGAGTAGAAGTGGCATATAAAGCCGTCATGAAGCCGGTTGAAGGCACAATTTTGACGGTGTCACGTGGTGCAGCTACAGCTGCCTTGAAAAAAGCAGAACAGACTGATGATGCTGTCGAAGTGATGAAGGCAACCTTAGAAGGGGCGAAGCGTGCGCTTAAGAAGACGCCTGAAATGCTTCCGGTATTAAAAGAAGTTGGCGTTGTGGACTCTGGTGGTCAAGGCTTAGTCTATATTTATGAGGGGTTTCTTGCGGCGCTTACAGGTGACTACATTGCTTCTGATGATTTTGAAGCAACTCCTGCAGTGATGTCTGGCATGATCAATGCAGAGCATCATAAGTCAGTTGCAGGACATGTTGCGACAGAAGAGATCACTTTTGGTTACTGTACGGAAATTATGGTGGCGCTTCGCCAAGGACCAACCTATGTGAAGGACTTTGACTATGAGGAGTTTCGATCCTATTTGAATGACTTAGGAGATTCCCTTCTTGTAGTTAACGATGATGAAATCGTGAAAGTTCATGTCCATACAGAAGATCCTGGTCTTGTTATGCAGGCTGGTCTTCAATATGGTAGCTTGGTCAAAGTCAAGGTTGATAATATGCGTGAGCAACACGAAGCACAAGTGGAAAAAGAAGAGAGTTTCCAAAAGCCAGCTGAACAAACAGAATATGCTGTGATTGCCGTTGCAGCAGGTGAGGGATTAACGGACATTTTTAAATCACAGGGGGTTGACTATGTGATTTCAGGTGGTCAAACCATGAATCCTTCTACAGAAGATTTTATGAAGGCGATTGAATTGGTTAATGCCCGCAATGTCATCTTGTTGCCAAATAATAAAAACATTTTGATGGCGGCTCAGTCAGCGGCAGAAGTGGCAGAAGTAGCAGTCAAAGTGATTGAAACAAGAACCATTCCACAAGGGTTTACGAGCCTATTAGCCTTTGATGCAAGTCGTGACATTGAAGCTAATTTTGAGGCGATGACTGCTTCACTTGCTGATGTCAAGAGTGGAAGTGTGACAACTGCTGTGCGTGATACAAGGATTGACGGTCTTGAAATCCATGAAAATGACAATCTTGGAATGGTCGATGGGAAAATTGTAGTATCGAATCCAGATATGGTAGAGACCTTAATTGCAACTTTTGACAAGATGCTAGATGAAGATAGTGAGATTGTGACCATTTATGTGGGGGAAGAAGGCGATATAGCCTTGGCTGAAAAACTTGCTCAGGACTTGGAAGAAAAATATGAAGACATTGAGGTGGAAATCCACCAAGGTGGTCAACCAGTTTATCCATATCTGTTTAGTGTTGAGTAAGATACGAGGGCGTAAAAAAGCGACTGTACCGCAAGGGTATCCGTATCTGTAAGGCAGGCGTAGCCTGCCTTACAGATACGGCAAAATTAGGAAACATGACGAGTGAAAAGCTCCAGTGGAGGTTTTCAGCTTAATGATTCTCAGCTGCAATCGGCTAAAGCAGAAGCAGCTGCCTAACTATTTTCCGAGGTTTTAGGCTGAACTCAGTTTAATTAAGATGTGAGAGCGTTAAAAGCACAAAGTGCACTCAAGAGTATCCGTATCTGTAAAGCAGGCATAGCCTGCAACAGCTACAGCAAAATAGGAGATTGGTGAAGTGTTCTCTGAACACAAGTCAATCTATCTTTTTCGTACAGAGTTTAGGGCGTGTTCGATTAGGTAATATAGAAGAGCGAAGGAGTAAGGAAGGGCAATTCGTAGAATGCTTTCCTACTCCCTTTTTCATACTTTACTGAGAGAGCTCTTGAAAAAACTATGGAAAACGATTTCAAAACGTGTTATAATGAAGAACAGAAGGAGGGGAGTGTATGGCAGAAGTTCGGAAAAAATCAGTTACCATGAAAGATGTTGCCCAGCGGGCTGGTGTGAGTGTAGGAACGGTGTCACGCGTCATCAATCATGAACAGGGAATTAAGAAAACAACCTTGCAAAAGGTGCAGCAGGCGATTGAGGATCTGGCCTATATTCCAGATGTCTATGCGCGGGGGATGAAGACCAATCGGACAGAGACGGTAGCCTTGATTGTGCCGACCATTTGGCATCCCTTTTTTAGTGAGTTTGCCTTTTTTGTCGAAGAAGCTCTCAGCAAGAGGAACTATAAATTATTGCTCTGTAATACCGACGGGGCAAAGAAAGAGATTGAGTACCTCTCTATGTTACGGCAGAATAAGGTGGACGGCATTATTGCCATTACCTATAGTCCAATCGAAAATTATCTAGCGTCTAATATTCCCTTTGTGAGTATCGATAGGACCTATCAGGACAAGGAGATTGCCTGTGTGAGCTCGGATAACCAAAAGGGGGGAGAACTTGCAGCCCAGATACTCTTAGACAAAGGGTGCCAACATCTGGCATTTATTGGCAGTCATAATGATACGACCAATGAGACCAAGAAACGCCGTCAATTTTTTGAACAAGCAGTGCGTCAGACGGGGAGGGAGTGTTTAGCCTTTGATTTGGCAGAACCCTTTGATGATTTCTTAGAGCAGCTAGAGTTCTTTTTGTCAGAGCATCCGCAGATTGACGGGTTATTCACGATAAATGACTTTGTAGCCTTAGATACTATTCGGATTTTGGAGCAGCAGGGCAAGCGTGTCCCGGAAGATGTCCAAGTCATTGGCTATGACGGTATTCGCTTTGCCAGAGAACATGAATACCCAGTGTCTACAATCAAGCAGCCACTAGAGCAAATGGCTGAAGAAGCGGTCAATATCCTCTTGTCCATTATTCATCAAGAGGTCTATCAGCGTCAAAGTGTCTTGCCGATTTCTTATATTGAAGGAAAGACAACAAAAAATATTTCAAAAACCTATTGACAGAAAGCGCTACCAATGATAGACTATAGGTACGAGATTTATTTTTTCAAAAAAATATGAAACGTTTCAAATAAAACGAAGAGGTCTATTGAAATAGAATAGATTTCTTGTTCGAAGCAAATATGAAACGTTTCAAAAAAAGGAGGAATGATGAATATGGGAAAGGAATACTCTATCTGGAGTAGAATCAAGAAACAAAGAGTACTGTTACTGATGTTGCTTCCGGGACTTTTGCTGACCTTTGTCTTTAAGTACATTCCGATGTACGGGGTTCTGATAGCCTTTAAGGATTACAATCCATTAAAAGGTGTCATGGGAAGCGAGTGGATTGGCTTTCAAGAGTTTAGCAAATTTCTTTCTTCTCCGAACTTTGGTATCTTGCTCGGAAATACGCTGAAACTGAGTATCTATGGCTTACTGCTCGGTTTCTTGCCACCGATTCTGCTTGCAATTATGCTCAATCAGTTGCTGAGTGATAAGGCGAAGAAACGGATTCAGCTGGTTCTGTACGCCCCTAACTTTATTTCAGTCGTGGTGATTGTCGGAATGGTCTTTCTCTTCTTTTCAGTCGGTGGTCCGATCAATAGCTTCCTCTCCCTCTTTGGGATTCAGACAAACTTTTTAACGGATCCAAATGCCTTTCGACCACTCTATATTTTCAGTGGTACCTGGCAGGGAATGGGCTGGGCGTCTACCCTCTACACAGCGACCTTGGTCAATGTCGATACTTCACTGATTGAGGCGGCAAAAATGGACGGTGCCAATATCTTCCAACGTATCTGGCATATTGATTTACCAGCTTTGCGCCCTGTCATGGTAATCCAATTCGTCCTAGCAGCTGGTAATATCATGAACGTAGGGTATGAAAAAGCATTCTTGATGCAGACCTCTCTCAATTTGACCAGTTCAGAAATCATCTCAACCTATGTGTATAAAGTCGGTCTGGTTTCAGGAGACTACTCCTATTCGACAGCTGTTGGACTATTTAACGCCGTCATCAATGTCATCTTGTTGATCGCAGTGAATCAGATTGTCAAACGGATGAACAATGGTCAAGGATTGTAAGGAGAATGGAATGAACACACAACTATATACAAAATTTGACAAGCGGATGCTTGTGGTGAATAAACTCATCATTGCCTTCTTGGTCTTGATCACACTTGTTCCGATGATTTATATCTTGGTGGCTTCTTTCATGGACCCACAAGCACTCGTTAGTAAGGGGATTAGTTTTGATCCCGCTGACTGGACGATTGAGGGCTACCAGCGGGTCTTTAGTGACCAATCGATTGTCCGGGGATTTGTCAACTCCCTCTTTTATTCCTTTAGTTTTGCAGCCTTGACGGTTTTCCTATCTGTCTTGACTGCCTACCCCTTGTCGAAAAAGGATTTGGTTGGTAAAAAATGGTTCAATGCCTTTCTGATTTTCACCATGTTCTTTGGTGGAGGCTTGGTGCCGACCTACCTTCTTATCAAAGACTTAGGGATGTTAAATACTGTCTGGGCCATTATCGTGCCTGGTGCTATCAATGTTTGGAATATCATCTTGGCTCGAACCTATTTTCAAGGGATTCCAGATGAGCTATTAGAGGCAGCATATATTGATGGAGCCAATGATTTGGAAATTTTCGTCAAGATTATGCTACCACTTGCCAAACCAATCATGTTTGTCCTGTTCTTGTATGCCTTTGTAGGACAGTGGAATTCTTACTTTGATGCCATGATTTATATCAAGGATCCAAACCTAGAACCACTTCAGCTTGTCTTACGGAAAATCTTGATTCAAAGCGAACCGGGGAAAGATATGATTGGGGCTCAAGCCGCCATGAATGAATTAAAACGAATTGCAGAAATGATCAAGTATGCAACGATTGTGATTTCTAGCTTACCGCTCATTGTCATGTATCCATTCTTCCAGAAATACTTTGACAAGGGGATTATGGCTGGCTCGTTGAAGGGGTAATACTTCCTAAGACATCGATTTTAGGAAATATCATAAAATGTGTATCAATATAAAAAGGAGTTTTCTCATGAAAATGAAAACATGGATGAGTCTCAGTGCGACTCTGTTGGCGACCTCTGCTTTGGTCTTGACTGCTTGTGGTAGTAAAAATGCTGCTTCTAGCCCAGATTATGAGCTAGAAAATGTTTCTTTCCCACTGAAAGAAAAAGTGACCTTGAAATTTATGACAGGTAGTTCACCGCTTGCACCGAAAGATCCCAATGATAAGCTGATTTATCAACGCTTGGAAGAGGAAACAGGTGTTCATATTGACTGGACCAACTACTCTTCTGATTTTGCAGAAAAACGCAACTTGGACATTTCATCAGGTGATTTACCAGATGCGATTCACAATGCCGCTGCATCAGATGTTGACTTGGTCAAATGGGCAAAACAAGGGGTGATTATTCCTGTTGAGGACTTGATTGACCAATACATGCCCAATTTGAAGAAGATTTTGGATGAAAAGCCAGAATACCGTGCCTTGATAACAGCACCAGACGGTCATATCTACTCCTTCCCTTGGATTGAAGAACTGGGTGAGGGCAAAGAATCCATTCACTCCGTGAATGATATGGCTTGGATTAACACGGATTGGCTGAAAAAGTTAAACCTTAACATGCCTACTACAACAGAGGAGTTGGTGACCGTTTTAGAAGCCTTTAAGACACAGGATCCAAATGGAAACGGAAAGGCAGATGAGATTCCAATGTCCTTTGTCAATGCAGGTGGAAATGAGGACTTCAAGCTGTTGTTTGCTGCCTTTGGTATCGGAGACAATGATGACCACTTGGTTGTTGGGAATGACGGCGTGGTAGACTTCACAGCGGATAATCCAGAGTACAAAGAAGGGGTAAAATTTATCCGTCAACTGCAAGAAAAGGGCTTGCTGGACCCAGAAGCCTTTGAGCAAGATTGGAATACCTATATTGCAAAAGGTGGAGAGCATCAATACGGTGTCTATTTCACATGGGATAAGGCAAATGTATCAGGGTTTAATGATAGTTATGATGTTCTTCCTGTTCTCGCTGGTCCAAGTGGGAAAAAACATGTTGCTCGAACCAATGGAATGGGCTTCTCACGTGACCGCATGGTCATTACCAGTGCCAATAAAAACCTTGAATTAACTGCCAAATGGATTGATGCCCAGTATGCACCCCTGCAATCCGTTCAAAACAACTGGGGTACTTACGGCGATGATAGCCAACAAAATATCTTTGAATTTGACAAGGCAAGCAATAGCTTGAAACATTTACCGCTGGAAGGAACAGCACCGGGAGAGCTACGTCAAAAGACAGAAGTAGGTGGACCGCTTGCCATTTTGGACAGTTACTATGGTAAGGTAACGACCATGCCAGATGATGCTGCATGGCGTTTGGAACTCTTGAAGAAAAACTACGTTCCATATATGAGCAATGATGCAATCTATCCACGCGTCTTTATGGAAGAAGAGGATTTGGATAAATTAGCACAAATTGAGGCAGATATGAATGACTACATCTACCGCAAACGTGCAGAGTGGATTGTAAATGGCACCATTGAGAAAGAATGGGATGGCTATCTCAAGGAATTAGAAAAATACGGCTTGTCCGACTGGCTAGCAATCAAACAGAAATATTACGACAACTATTTGGAAAATCAAAAAGAGAAGTAGAGAGTGAGAGAATATGGGAGAGGTATGGAGTATTACAAAAGCGAATCGCTATATTGCGCAGCATCAGGGAGAGGTCAATCCTCTCTATAAGCCAGAACTGCATTTTTCGGCTCCAGTAGGCTGGCTCAATGACCCAAATGGCTTGGTGCAGTTTAGGGGTGAGTACCATTTGTTCTATCAATACTATCCCTATGGAACGCAGTGGGGGCCGATGCACTGGGGGCATGCCAAGAGTAAGGATTTACTACATTGGGAGCATCTTCCAGTCGCTCTTGCTCCAGACCAAGACTATGACAAGGACGGCTGCTTCTCAGGAAGTGCCATTGTCAAGGACGATAAGCTGTGGCTGATGTATACAGGGCATATTGTGGATTCAGACGGTAGCATTCGTCAGGTACAGAATATGGCTTACTCGGTAGACGGTGTTCATTTTGAAAAATTGGCTTCAAATCCTGTCGCAACAGGAGCCATTTTACCAGAAGAATTGGTGGCAAGTGACTTCCGCGATCCCAAAATGTTTGAAAAAAATGGCACCTATTATGCCGTTGTGGCTGCTAAACATCGCGATGATGTGGGGGCCATTGTTCTCCTTGAATCCCCTGATTTACTGACTTGGGAGTTTGCCTCCATTTTCCTTAAAGGGCAAGCGCATCAAGGGGTGATGTGGGAATGTCCTGATTACTTTGAGTTGGACGGTGTATCCTGTCTGGTTATGTCGCCTATGCGCTATGAAAGAAAGGGTGTCGATTATGCCAATATCAATTCGTCCGTCATCATGACAGGATGTGTGGACTGGGAACAGAAGGTCTTTCAACTGGATGCGGTCAGAGAGCTGGATCATGGTCATGACTTCTATGCGCCGCAGACTCTTGAAAATGAAGCAGGGGAACGCATCTTGATTGCTTGGATGCAGACTTGGGGACGGACCAATGTGACAGACCAACTCCAGCACAATTGGGCCTGTGCCATGACCCTGCCAAGAAGAGTAGAGTTAAAAGACGGGAGGCTTGTCCAAGAACTTCCTACCAGCGTATTGGGGCAGCTACCTGTCTTGCCTGAGCAAGGAGCGGTTCAGGTCGGAGCTTTCCAAGGGAATTGGACGGGAGGCAAGGTATTCCGTCTGGGCAGTGAGACGGACTACATCGAATTTGGCTATGATGTAGAGCAGAAAGAAGTCTATATTGACCGCAGTCACTTGAAGCTAGCCCTTCAGGGAGAAGAAGAATGGTCTACCCAACGTCGTGCTGTAGAAGCAGAAGCACCGCAGGTCTTGGTCGTGCTGGATACTAACAGTATCGAACTCTTTGTCAATGACGGTCAAGATAGTTTGACTAGTACCTATTTCTTGTCAGGTGAGCGCCACCTATCCATCCACTAGGGAAAAGGAGCGGTTTTCTCAGACTAGGGGAGCTTAAGCTGATGATTACGAAAGAGTGCTGGGAGTTGATGCTAGAAAGTCAACTCCCAGCACTTTTTGGTGGTGTAGTATCGAAAGTGGTATATGTTTGGATGAATCGTCTACAAAAATTGCTAAAAGGCGCTAAAATGAAATTCAAACGGCTGTTTTCTTGCTATTTTATGGAAAGTGAGGTATAATTGTATTTCGTGAGAAACCCTCACTTACTCATGGCTAGACCATGAGTCATTAGACCAAAAGGAGGAACATATCAATGGCTAAATACGAAATTCTTTATATTATTCGTCCAAACATTGAAGAAGAAGCTAAAAATGCTTTGGTAGCACGCTTTGACTCTATCTTGACTGACAACGGTGCAACTGTTGTTGAATCAAAAGCATGGGAAAAACGTCGTCTTGCATACGAAATCAAAGATTTCCGTGAAGGACTTTACCACATCGTAAACGTTGAAGCAACTGATGACGTGGCTCTTAAAGAGTTTGACCGTCTTTCAAAAATCAACGGCGACATTCTTCGTCACATGATTGTAAAACTAGACGCGTAAGAAGGTAGATTATGATAAATAATGTAGTACTAGTTGGTCGTATGACCCGCGATGCGGAACTTCGTTACACACCGTCAAATCAAGCTGTTGCGACCTTTACACTTGCGGTGAACCGCAATTTTAAAAATCAAAACGGTGAGAGAGAAGCGGATTTTATTAACGTGGTGATTTGGCGCCAGCAGGCTGAAAATTTGGCAAACTGGGCTAAAAAGGGTGCCTTGATAGGGATTACTGGTCGCATTCAGACCCGTAATTATGAAAACCAACAAGGGCAACGCGTTTATGTAACAGAGGTTGTTGCAGAAAATTTCCAATTGTTGGAAAGCCGTACTGCACGTGAGGGCCAAGGTGGCGGATACCAAGCTAGCAATTCATTTGCTGGGGGTAATGACTATAACTCACCGTATCAAGCGCCTGCACAATCTACACCTAATTTTGCACGCGATGAAAGCCCATTTGGATCCACCAATCCAATGGATATTTCAGACGATGATCTACCATTCTAGGTAAGGACAAATAAAATTATAAAGGAGAAAACATGGCTCAACAACGTCGTGGTGGCTTCAAGCGCCGTAAAAAAGTTGATTATATCGCAGCGAATAAAATTGAATATGTTGATTACAAAGATACTGAGCTTCTTAGCCGTTTCATTTCAGAACGTGGAAAAATCTTACCACGTCGCGTAACTGGAACTTCAGCTAAAAATCAACGTAAGGTAACAACAGCTATCAAACGTGCTCGCGTGATGGCATTGCTACCATTCGTAAATGAAGATTAAAAAAATAGCCCTTAACGGGCTATTTTTTCACGAGCCTAAAAACAAGAAAGCGAGTTAGAGGTTCGGTGGACTGTTTTTATTGAGTATTAATCTGTGTATTGAAAGGTGATGGTACCTGCAGTATTTGATCCTGTCAGATAGAGTTGATGAGTGGCTTCGTGAGGGCTTGGTGGGAGGTAGAGCTCACCGAAACCGGATTTGAGGGTTGTCACAACCTTGACATTTTTAGGAATCCGAATGCGGCAGTTTGAGAGTGTATTTTTGATGATGAGCTGGGTTGCCTCATTCTCAAACTGAGCTTCACTGAGGTCCAATTGCACATTGGCAAAGAAAGCCTTGATCGAGATAGCCTGTAGGGCAGGAGAGATAGAGTATTCGTATTTATCCGTGAAGTTGGCTTCGATGTTGAGATAATTGGCATCGCTTGTGTGTATGGTAGCAGTGGTTGCTGTTTCAAATTGCAGGAGTTTGTGGTGCTTCCTTTTCTTGTTGATACTGTGGATAGCAATTCCTAGAACAAGGAGTCCGAAAAAGAGCGGTCCGACATTAAAGCTAGTATAGGAATAAGGGATGATTTCTCGCATATAGAGGGAGGAAAAACTTAACCCAATAAAGAATAAAATGGTTTGTTTTCGTTCTACCCCTAACCAGAGAAAGGCAAGTGCCAGCAACAAGGTTAATCGGAAATAGTTGAAGATGATGTCGAGCCCAGGGAAAAAGGCAACTAGGATAAGATAAAGGGCAAATAGAATCAATAAGATTTGCCAAGAGTAGGTTTTTTTCATAGAGACCTCCAAGGTTCTTTTTTTGAAATGGAATAGGGAAGGACGATTGATGTTTGTGACTTTAGGAGTGAATCGGCTTTCCGGCTATTCGGACATTGGTTGCATGGCATTGCGAATGTTGTACTTTTTCTTAAGGAGGTAGCGAATCCCAAAGGCTACAGCACCGATGATAATCGCAAAGGCAGGTGAGACAGGAGGATTGATAGCGCTTGGAATGAGTGCTGCAAGGAAGAAGACCAGGCTCCAAGCAAGGGTAGCGAAGACGAGAAAACCGAGAGCTTTTATAAGACTAGGGCGTTTCCCTGTCTTGACTTGCTCGCGATAGACAAAATGGTACATCATATACATGCCTGCTCCAACTCCAAAACCAATGAGCAACATGGTAATAAGACCGTAGTTGACGCCTGCACCAAATGAGTTCATGGCACCGTTGACCACGCCAATAATGGCAAGGAGTAGGAGGCTAGAATCGAGCCACATAAGCCAAGGGTTCTCATTAAGCGCTTGCTCTATTTCTTCAGGCTTTCCTGTTTTGCTAGCGGCCCAATCGCTAGGTGCTCCATAGATACTGCGGGCTGTGATTCCTGCTTTTTGGTTTTCTAGAATGACGGGAAGAATTTCTTCGAGTAAGGTTTTGATTTCCACATCGTTTTTACCAGCCTTGATGAGTTGGTTGGTTGCGATATGGATAAACTCTTGATTTTTTTTGGTCAATTCCTTGATTTCTGTAAATGACATAAATACTCTCCTCTTTGGGGTTAGAACCATTTTTTTCGTAAAAAGTTAATGACGACAATCGCACTGAAGCAGGCAGAGATAAAAGCGATAATCCAAAAAGAATTAGGATATCCTCCAAAAGGCATACCAGATACAGGAACGTTCATCCCGTAGGCTGAGAAGATAACAGTTGGAATGTCAAGAGCCATCGTCATGAGTGCCAGGGTCTTCATAATCGTATTTTGATTGTTGGAAATAATCGCTGCAGATGTTTCGGTCATCGCATATAAGACATTGCCATAGATGTCTGCCATCTCAAGGGCCTGTTGGGTTTCGATTAGGGTGTCTTCTAGTAAATCTTCATCTTCTTCATATTTTTTTAAGGTGCTGTTTCGGATAGCGAGTTTTTTGACGACACGCTCATTGAGTTTAAGGGAGGCCTTTAGGTAGACAATGGACTTTTCCAACTCCATCATATCGATGACTTGCTCATTTTTTGTTG
>NZ_JBUEQR010000085.1:28786-42919 GCF_054968985.1 Streptococcus sp. 1F3
ATAGAGCAACTGGAAAACAAAGCGGGTCTTCATGAAGGTATAGAAATTTTTGATTCTTTGATTAAAGAAAGAATCAAAGAGAGTCAAGGGTTGAACACAAGTGGTAATCACAACATCCTTAGTGACGATAATTCCGAGCGGTAGGGTGATGTGATAACTTTTGTTGTTGCGCTCCTCATAGGTCGGAACGTCCACGATAATCAGGGTATAGTCATCTTCTACAGTGATCCGAGAGGACTCTTCCACATCAAGCGGAGCCCGTAGATCGGTGATATCAATATTGAACTGTTCTGCCAATGTAACAGACTCTTCCTGGGAGGGGTTAACCAAGTTAATCCAAGAGCCCGGTTCAAAGGTCTGGATTTCTTCTAAATTAGTTAATGTAGAACGAAACATTTGCTTCATACTTAATTCCTCCTCAGTTTTTATTGCGGTCGAACGCACCCTCTCATTATACCAAAAAAAGCTCTCTAAAGTAAATGATTAAGTAAACAGGCTTCTAGAGGGATGGAAAAAGTGAGCGATAAGCTCAATCATATTGCAGGCAAGCAGGATTTTTATGTATATTTTAACAAATCAAACCAGCGCGTTAGGGCAATGAAATGGAACAACTATCAAAGAAAAATCATAATGGGAAACCTTGATTTTGATAAGCCTTGAAACAGTATGATATAATTTGATTAGTACATAATGCTTGAACAGTATTAGAATGGAATCATCTTAGAAGGAAGAAGAAATGAAGGATAAGATTGTAATTCATGGGGCACGTGCCCACAATTTAAAAAATATTGATGTAACGATTCCGCGTGAGAAACTGGTTGTGGTGACGGGACTTTCTGGCTCAGGCAAGTCAAGTCTCGCTTTTGACACCCTATATGCGGAAGGGCAGCGACGCTATGTAGAGAGCTTGTCTGCCTATGCCCGCCAGTTTTTAGGCAACATGGACAAGCCAGATGTTGACTCGATTGAGGGGCTAAGCCCTGCGATTTCAATCGACCAAAAGACCACTTCAAAAAATCCACGTTCGACAGTCGGAACGGTAACAGAAATCAATGACTATCTCCGTCTCTTATATGCACGAGTGGGAACACCATACTGTATCAATGGGCACGGGGCGATTTCTGCTTCGTCTGTAGAGCAGATTGTCGATGAGGTCTTGGAATTGCCAGAAGGGCAACGCCTGCAGGTTCTGGCACCGATTGTGCGGAAGAAAAAAGGGCAGCATAAGGTCATTTTTGAGAAGATTCAAAAAGATGGCTATGTTCGTGCCCGTGTGGACGGAGACATCTATGATGTAACAGAAGTACCTGAATTGTCAAAGAGTAAGCAACACACGATTGAGGTAGTGGTGGATCGGATTGTGATAAAAGAGGGGATTCGTTCACGCTTGTTTGACTCGATTGAAGCTGCCTTACGTCTTGCTGAGGGTTATGTCATCATTGATACCATGGACGGGCAGGAGCTCCTTTTTTCTGAATATTATGCCTGTCCTGTCTGTGGCTTTACAGTACCAGAGTTAGAACCACGTCTCTTTTCCTTCAATGCCCCTTTTGGCTCTTGTAGCGACTGTGATGGTCTGGGTATGAAACTAGAAGTGGATGAAGATTTGATTGTGCCAGATCCACAAAAGACCTTGCGTGAGGGGGCTTTGGCACCTTGGAATCCGATTTCCTCTAACTACTACCCACAGATGTTGGAGCAGGCTATGACCCAGTTCGGCATCGATATGGATCAGCCCTTTGAGGACCTGTCAGCTGAGGAAAAGGAGTTAATCTTCCATGGTTCAGCTGGCAAGGAATTTCATTTCCATTATGAGAATGAATTTGGAGGTGTACGCGATATTGATATTCCCTTTGAGGGCTTGATGAGCAATATCAGCCGTCGTTATCGTGAGACCAATAGCGATTATACCCGTCAAGTTATGCGGGCCTATATGAATGAATTGACCTGTGCGACCTGCCATGGCTATCGATTGAATGACCAAGCCTTGTCTGTGCGTGTGGGCGGTGAAAAAGGTCTACACATCGGGGAGTTGTCTGACTTATCGGTGGCAGATCATTTGGAGCTTGTATCACACTTGCAACTCTCAGCAAACGAAGCGACGATTGCGACCCCGATTGTCAAAGAGATTAAGGATCGCTTGACCTTCTTGAACAATGTCGGACTCAATTATTTGACCCTATCACGTTCAGCTGGCACCTTGTCAGGTGGAGAGAGCCAGCGGATTCGCTTGGCGACCCAGATTGGCTCCAACCTAAGTGGGGTTTTGTATATCCTAGACGAACCCTCTATTGGTCTTCATCAGCGGGATAATGATCGCCTAATTGCCAGTCTCAAGAAGATGCGGGACTTGGGCAACACCTTGATTGTCGTGGAGCATGATGAAGATACGATGCGGGAGGCGGATTATCTGATTGATATCGGTCCAGGTGCAGGGGTCTTTGGTGGAGAAATTGTGGCTTCTGGTACACCAGCTCAGGTTGCCAAAAATAAAAAATCCATCACTGGTCAATACCTCTCAGGCAAGCGGGAAATCCCCGTTCCCTTGGAGCGTCGCATTGGCAATGGTCGCTTTATTGAGGTGAGCGGGGCGCGTGAAAATAATCTTCAGAATGTCACTGCTCGGATCCCTCTTGGTAAGTTTGTTGCAGTGACAGGTGTATCTGGTTCTGGTAAGTCTACTTTGGTCAACTCAATCTTGAAGAAAGCCATTGCCCAAAAGCTCAATCGCAATTCGGAAAAGCCAGGAAAATTCAAGTCTATTTCAGGGATTGAACACCTGGATCGCTTGATTGATATTGATCAAAGTCCGATTGGGCGTACCCCACGTTCTAACCCTGCTACCTATACAGGTGTCTTTGACGATATTCGGGATCTATTTGCCCAGACCAATGAAGCCAAGATTCGGGGCTACAAGAAAGGACGCTTCTCCTTCAATGTCAAGGGAGGACGCTGTGAGGCTTGTTCGGGAGATGGGATTATCAAGATTGAGATGCACTTCTTGCCAGATGTCTTTGTTCCTTGTGAAGTTTGCCATGGTCGGAGGTACAATTCAGAAACACTTGAAGTCCATTACAAGGAAAAAAATATTGCAGAAGTCCTTGAGATGACGGTCAATGATGCAGTGGAATTTTTCAAGCATATTCCAAAAATTGAGCGGAAATTGCGGACCATTCAAGATGTGGGGCTAGGTTATGTTACTTTAGGGCAACCGGCTACAACCCTCTCAGGTGGAGAGGCGCAACGGATGAAGTTGGCTAGTGAGTTGCACAAGCGTTCAACAGGAAAATCCTTGTATATCTTGGACGAGCCGACAACGGGGCTGCATACAGAAGACATCGCCCAGTTATTGAAAGTCTTGGCCCGCTTTGTGGATGATGGCAATACAGTCCTAGTCATTGAGCATAATTTAGATGTGATTAAGACCGCAGACCACATCATCGACCTAGGTCCAGAGGGAGGTGTCGGTGGTGGTATGATTATCGCAACTGGTACTCCCGAAGAGGTGGCAGCAAACGAAGCTAGCTATACGGGGAGGTATCTCAAAACCAAATTGAAGTAATTCCTATTTTTAGGTGCCCCTCTGAAGCACTCTTTCAGTTAAAGAAGCTGTTGGCATTAGTTTGGAAACTGGTTCTTTTAGGTATCAATTCATTTAGATTAGTCGTGATAACCACCCATGAAAAATGGGTGGTTATCACGTTTGGAGAAGAAATGAAAAGTAGAGGAAGTGAATTGGACTGGGGCGGTAGGCTGGCTTGAGGTGACTAGATTGCGCCCCCCTTTTTCCTTATACTCATTTAGTTTAACTTTTATTACTTCGACGATTGTGGAAACTTCGTTTCCTCGCTTTGCCGTACTCTACGATTGTTACTGACTATCGTCAGTATGATTTCCAACCTTCAACAGTCCTTAGACTGTTGAAGCAGCCTGCAGCTCCTTGCCTAGTACTAAAAGTAAACGAAACAACTATAAAGTGAATACTCAATAAAAATCAAAAGGATACTAGCTTTCACAATGAAGAATTGTGAAAGGTTGGAAATGAGAGTAGCACCGCTCATTTCCTTATAATCGAAGCCCAAGGTAGAACGAGCCTTCACCAAGGCAAGTTGACGAAGGATCCTTTTGATTTTTAAAGAGTATAAGGAAATCTCCTGTTGACTTTTGAAATATACAAATATTTGAATAGAACATGTATAGAATCACTGAGAAATGGTATAATAGAACTATTAAAGAGAATGAGGAATAAGATGATGTCAGAACAAGCACAGCGACAGGAATTACATCGTAAAATTTGGTCTATTGCAGATGATGTGAGAGGAGCAGTAGATGGTTGGGATTTTAAGCAATATATCCTAGGGATTCTCTTCTATCGCTTTATCAGTGAAAATTTTAAGAACTACATCGAGGGTGGGGATCCAGATGTTGATTATGCAAGATTCCCTGAGGAGCTGATTACGGATGAGATTAAGGAGGATGCGATTAAGACGAAGGGGTATTTTATGATGCCCGGTCAGCTTTTTTCAAATGTTGTTAAAACGGCTCGAACCAATGGACAGTTGAATACAGACCTAAAAAATATTTTTGATGATATTGAAAAGAGTGCGGTAGGTTATGAGAGTGAGCATGATATTAAAGGTCTTTTTGATGATGTGGATACTAGGAGTAATAAGCTGGGTAGTAGCGTTCCTGAACGAAATAAACGCTTGGCACTTATTCTTGAAGGAATCGCCAGTCTTGATTTTGGAAATTTTGAGGATCATCAGATTGACCTCTTTGGAGATGCCTATGAATATTTGATTTCCAACTATGCTTCTAACGCAGGAAAGTCTGGCGGAGAATTTTTCACACCCCAGAGTGTATCCAAACTATTGGCTAGAATTGTCATGCTAGGCAAAGATGAGAAGAATAAAATCAATAAAATCTATGACCCAGCCTGTGGCTCAGGCTCACTTCTTCTCCAAGCCAAAAAGCAGTTTCATGATCATATCATCGAGGACGGTTTCTATGGTCAGGAGATCAATATGACGACCTACAACTTGGCACGGATGAACATGTTCTTGCACAACATCAATTACGATAAGTTCAGTATTGAACGGGGCAATACCTTGCTAGACCCTAAGCATGGAAATGATCAGCCCTTTGATGCCATTGTGTCAAATCCACCTTATTCTATCAAGTGGATAGGAAGTGATGATCCGACCCTTATCAATGATGATCGTTTTGCGCCTGCAGGGATTTTGGCGCCCAAGAGCAAGGCAGATTTTGCCTTTATTATGCACAGCTTATCTTACCTGTCCAATAAAGGACGGGCGGCGATTGTGACCTTTCCTGGCATCTTCTATCGTGGGGGTGCAGAGCAGAAAATTCGGAAGTATTTGGTGGATAACAACTATGTGGAAGCTGTTATCCAGTTGCCAGACAATCTTTTCTTTGGGACCTCTATTGCGACCTGTATCTTGATATTGGCTAAGAACAAGCCGACAACGGATTTACTCTTTATTGACGCTAGTCAGGAATACAAGAAAGAAACCAATAACAACATTCTGACAGAGGAGCATATCGAAAAAATCTTGGCAAGTGTAGGGCGCAAAGAAAATGAAGCCTACTTTGCTCAAGTCGTTCCTCAAGAGAAGGTAGTGGAGGAAGGGTATACTCTTTCTGTATCAACTTATGTAGAAAAAGAAGACACGAGAGAGAAGATTGATATTGATGTTTTGAATAGAGAAATTGCTGAGACAGTGCGAAATATTGACCGTTTGCGGGCTGAGATTGATAAGATTGTCGAGGAGTTGAGCCATGACTAAGATTGAAGAGATGCTGGTAGAACCCTGCCCTAATGGCTCAAACAGTCAGGGAAGTGACTGTTTGAGGTGGGAGATAAGGCAACGTGCTGACTTTGCCTCCTTGCAACGGCTGAACGGTCAAAAGAAAGGTTACTAACGCATGATGAATATCGAAAAAATGATTCACAACCTTTGCCCTAATGGAGTTGAATGGAAAGAGTTGGGGGAATTTTCCGAGATAAGAAACGGCTATGCTTTTAAAAGTTCCAAATATAGTGATGTTGGAATCCGTGTGATTAGAATTTCAGATGTACAGAAAGGAAAATTATCTGATAAAGATATTAAATTTTATCCTATTGAAGCAGAGAAAGAGATAACTAATTACTTGCTGTATGAAAATGATTTGGTTATGTCACTGACAGGTAATGTTGGCAGGGTGGCGATGATTCCCGAAGAAGTATTGCCAGCTGGATTAAATCAACGAGTTGCTTGTATCCGTCCAAATGAAACTGCGTTGGTACGTTTTCTTTTCCATTATTTGGACCAAGCTAGTTTTGAAGCACAAGCTATGCAGAATGCAACAGGTGGTGGACAAAAAAATCTTAGTACTCGATGGTTAGCTAATTTCAAAATCCCCCTCCCACCCCTTGAGATTCAAAAAGAAATCGTGCAAATACTTGACAAATTCACAAAATATGTTACGGAACTTACGGCGGAACTTACGTTTCGTAAACAGCAATATTCCTACTATCGGGATCAGCTCCTTTCCTTTGAGGATGAAGTCTATCAGGTGGAGTGGAAGACGCTGGGGGAAGTGGCACTACCAACACAAAATATTTTTTGGAGAGACCAAGAGGAAAAACAATTTTCTTATATTGACCTTTCATCTGTAGATAGGGAGAGTAAGAAAATCATTGAAACAACTGAGATTACTAGGTTTACTGCACCTAGTCGTGCTCAAAGAATTGTTAAAGAAAATGACGTCATTTTTGGGACGACAAGACCGACACTAAGAAGGTATACAAAAATCTCTAAAGATTTTGATAATCAAATTTGTAGCACTGGATTTTATGTTTTTAGGGCGTCTGATGAGATATTACCAAACTATGTGTATCATATTTTTGCTTCTAATGGTTTTAATAAGTATGTTGAAGAGAATCAGAGTGGTGCTAGTTATCCAGCGATTTCAAATAGTTTGATTGAGAACTACAAACTTCCCGTCCCTCCCCTTGACATTCAACGTCGTATCGTTCAGGTTTTGGATCACTTTGACACGGTTTGTAACGATTTAAACATCGGACTACCCAAGGAGATTGCACTACGCCAAAAACAGTACGAATTTTTTAGAGAAAAACTCTTGACATTCACCGCCGAAGGCGTGTATGCTGAGAGTAGAGTAGAGGAGTTGGGGCATTCCGACCTTATCAGGCTCCTCCAGTGGGTCTTTGGTCCGATACGGGTGTCCTTGGGAAGTATCTGCGATTTTACACGTGGCAATGGTCTGCAAAAGAAAGATTTTGTAGATGAGGGCTACCCAGTTATTCACTATGGACAAATCTACACACGTTATGGTTTTTCGACTACAGAAACACTATCCTTTGCAGACAAGGCAGTTTTTGACAAATTGAAAAAAGCACAACCCAACGATATTGTCATGGCAACCACTTCTGAGAATGTGGAAGATGTTGGAAAAGCAGTGGTCTGGGAAGGTGGTGAAGAGATTGGTGTATCAGGAGATGCTTATATCGTTCATACTTCTCAAAATGCAAGATATATTAACTATTTTTTCCACTCTACTCATTTCCAAGTACAGAAGGAAAGAAAAGTGACAGGAACAAAAGTAATTCGTATAAATGCTAAAGATATGGATACTTTTATTATCAATTTACCGTCATTATCTAAGCAAGCTCGTATTACGTCCATTCTGGATACATTTGACACCTTGACCAATGACCTAACAAAAGGGCTACCGAAGGAAATAGAATTACGACAGAAGCAGTATGACTATTTTAGGGAAAAGCTCTTACATTTTAACGCTGAAGACAGGGAGTTTAGATAAACTCGAGATAGTTTGGAAAAACAGTTTTCTGATTTTGGAAATCTAAATGCTGACGAACAAGCCGAAGTCGTAAATTTATGGTAAAAACTATGAAAAACTTACAAGACTTGGGTATCGTTGACTGGTTCGGGGCAAATAAAATGATCGAAATCAATACTGTACTTTGACGAAAAAATAGTCTATCCTTTATGAAGTAGGATACATAGTTAAATACATATGGTTCGTCAGATTGAATAATCACAAATTTTACTAATTCAACTTTTTGTTTTCTTTAGTAGATTTTACATTTTTCTTGAGGGTGATTGATGACGTATGATATTTGCGCAAAAATGAATGAAAAAGGAGTAACCATGTCTAACATCACTCAAACAGACCCGATTCTGGAGTCCAATCATTTCATTGTTTTAGAAAAATACACCAAATCTGAGCAAGCGGGTTCTTATCAGACTGAGGCTGATTTGGAGCGGGAGCTGCTTGTGGATTTGCAACGGCAGGGATATGAATATCTCAACTACGTGACGACACCTGAGGCGCTGTTGCTCAATCTTAGAGGGCAATTAGAAAGGTTGAATGCGGTCCATTTTACAGATGGTGAGTGGCAGCGTTTTTTGGATGAATACCTTCATAAACCTAGCGACAGCCTCATTGATCGTACGCGAAAATTGCATGATGACTATATCTATGATTTTATCTTTGATGACGGGCATATCCAAAATATCTATTTATGGGACAAGAAAAATATCAGTCGCAATACCGTACAGGTCATCAATCAGATGAAACAGACAGGGACGAGTGCCAATCGTTATGATGTGACCCTGCTAGTGAATGGCTTGCCCTTGGTACAGATCGAGTTGAAAAAACGGGGAGTGGCGATTCGTGAAGCCTTTAACCAAGTTCATCGTTACAGTAAAGAGAGCTTTAATGAAGAACATTCCCTTTTTAAATATATTCAGCTATTTATTATTTCAAATGGTACCGATACCCGCTATTTTGCCAATACAACCAAGCGAGATAAAAACTCATTTGAGTTTACGATGAATTGGGCATTGAATAATAATGACCCGATTAAAGACCTAAAAGACTTCACAGCCACCTTTTTAAGTAAGCAGACCTTATTAAATGTGCTTATCCATTACTCTGTATTTGATGCCAGCAATACACTTCTGATCATGCGTCCGTATCAGATTGCTGCGACAGAGCGAATCATTTGGAAGATAAGGTCTTCTATTGTGTCAAAAATCAAAAGTGGTCCCGAAACAGGGGGCTACATCTGGCATACGACAGGATCTGGTAAGACTTTAACTAGCTTTAAGGCGGCAAGGCTTGCGACCGAGATGGACGAGGTGGACAAGGTCTTCTTTGTCGTTGACCGAAAGGACCTAGACTACCAGACTATGAAAGAGTATCAGCGGTTTTCACCAGATTCTGTGAATGGTTCAAATAGTACGGCTGGTCTGAAACGAAATATTGAAAAAGATGACAATAAAATCGTGGTAACGACCATTCAAAAGTTAAACAACTTCATGAGTAGTGAAAGCCAGCATGCCATTTATCAGAAACAGGTAGTCTTTATCTTTGATGAATGCCACCGTTCCCAGTTTGGAGAGGCACAGAAACGCCTCAAACAGAAATTTAAGAAGTATTGCCAGTTTGGCTTTACAGGAACGCCAATCAAGGTGGAGAATGCTTCGGGATCTGAAACAACTGCATCTGTCTTTGGTCGTGAACTGCATGCCTATGTGATTACAGATGCTATCCGAGACAGGAAGGTCTTGAAGTTCATGGTGGACTATAATGATGTGCGTCCACAATTTAGGAAGATTGAACAAGAGCAAAATCTTGATAAGTTGACGGCTGCCGAGAGTAAAAAGGCCCTGCTTCATCCGACACGGATTGCAGAAATCTCTCGTTACATTTTGGAGCATTTTGGACAAAAGACCCATAACAATAGATTCAATGCCATGTTTGCCGTTTCGAGTGTAGAGGCAGCAAAGGCCTACTATCAAGAGTTACAAGACCAGCAAAAAGATGCAACAAAACCTTTGAAAATTGCAACGATTTTTTCCTATGCGGCAAATGAAGCTCAGGCGGCAATCGGTGAGATTGCAGATGAAACCTTTGCCCCTACTGATTTGGCAGATGTCACTAGTAAGGAATTCTTGAGTTCTTGTATCAATGACTACAATCTCCTTTTCGGGACGAGTTTTACGATAAATGGGAATGATTTTCAAAATTACTATCGTGACCTGGCAAAGCGTGTCAAAAATCGCGATGTGGATCTACTAATTGTAGTTGGTATGTTTCTAACAGGTTTTGACGCACCGACCCTTAATACCTTGTTTGTCGATAAAAACTTACGCTATCATGGTCTTATCCAAGCCTTTTCACGGACGAATCGCATTTACGATGCAACGAAGTCTTTTGGGAATATTGTAACCTTCCGTGACTTAGAAGAGGCAACGACAGATGCCATCAAATTATTTGGTAAAACGGAGACAGCAGAAGTCCTGTTGGAACGTTCTTATCAGGATTATATGAATGGCTACTTAGAAGCTGGAGAAGAACAAAAAGGTTATTTGGCAGTTGTTCAAGAGTTACAAGAACGATTTCCTGATCCGTCTGAGATTGTCAAAGAAAGCGATAAGAGGGCATTTGTTAGCCTCTTTGGTCAATTTTTACGCTTGGACAATATTTTACAGAATTATGATGAATTTATGAATGTGCAGGCTCTCAGAAAGCTTGATATGTCAGATGAAGCCGAAGTTGAGCGATTTAAGAAGCGCTTCCACATTGATGATGCGGAATTCGAAAGGGTAGCCCAATTGCCTATTCCAACTGAGCGTGAGATTCAAGACTACCGTTCAACCTATAATGATATCAAGGACTGGTACACCAATGAACGTCGTAATCAGCAAGATAGTAAATCGAATGTAGACTGGGATTCAGTCGTCTTTGAGGTTGAATTGCTAAAGTCTCAAGAAATTAATCTAGATTATATTTTAGAGTTGATTTTTGAGACCAATAAGAAGATTCGCGATAAGGATGCCTTAATAGAAGAGATTACTCGGACCATTCGGGCTAGTCTTGGAAATCGCGCTAAGGAGGATCTGATCGTTGCTTTTATCCAAAGGAGCGATCTAGCTCAATTTGTTGATAAGTCGGATATTATTGAACAATTCTTCCTATTTGCTCGTAAGGAGCAACAAAAAGAAGTGGATGCCTTGATTCAGTCTGAGGGGTTAAATAGAGAAAGTGCCAAGCGCTATATTCAAATTTCCCTGAAACATGAGTATGCTAGTGAAAATGGTAGTGCCCTTAATGAAACCCTGCCTAAGATGAGTCCTCTCAATCCACAATATCATACGAAGAAGCAAGCTGTTTTTCAGAAAATCAGCGTCTTGGTTGAAAAATTCAAAGGTATTGGTGGGGAGCTAGAATAATTAGAGTAAGAGGGGAGGCATTGCTTCCCTTTTATTTTGGAACGAGAGTAATTTTCCCCTTCTAGTATTCTCTTTAAAATGTGATAGAATAATAGAAAAAGGGAAGGAGTATAGCTATGCAAGCAAGATTAGAAAACATTCGTCAAAAAATGAAAGAGGAGGGCTTGTCCGCTTTCTTGGTGACCAACCTAAAAAATATCTACTATCTGACAGGTTTCTGGGGGACGGCTGGGACGGTCTTGGTAACAGCTGATCGTCAGCTTCTGATCACAGATGACCGCTACATCACCTATGCCCAATCGGTTGTAACAGGCTTTGAAGTAGTATCCAATCGAGATGCCCTCTCGGTTGTAGCACAGGTGCTGAAAGATAGTAACTTGGGAGAACTTGCTTTTGAAGATGAGGTATCGGTAGCCTACTATCAAGCCATGCAAAGCCGATTTGAGGGAATCCATTTAACACCTACGACAGATGTAGTCATGGGCTTGCGCATGATCAAGGATGAGACTGAAATTGCAACCATTCAGCGTGCCTGTCAGATTTCTGACCAAGCCTTTTTGGATGCCTTGTACTTTATTAAGCCAGGAAAAACGGAGTTGGAAGTGGCGAATTTCCTTGATTTTCGCATGAGAGAGCTAGGGTCAGAAGCGGTATCCTTTGATACCATTGCAGCATCTGGTTACCGCTCTGCCATGCCCCATGGACGTGCCTCAAACAAGGTCATTGAAGCAGGTGATGCCCTGACCTTGGACTTTGGCTGTATCTACAATCACTACGTGAGTGATATGACGCGAACCATCTATATCGGCTCTGTCAGCGATGAAGAGGCAGAGATTTATCAGACGGTTCTGGCTGCCAATCAAGCCTTGATTGCGGCAGCAAAAGCAGGCATGGAATATCGTGAATTTGATGGTGTGCCTCGCCGAGTGATTGAAGCAGCAGGATACGGGCCTTACTTTACGCATGGAATCGGGCATGGAATGGGACTAGATGTCCATGAAATTCCTTATTTTAGATCAACTTCAACCGATAACATTCAAGCGGGCATGGTCTTGACAGATGAGCCTGGTATCTATCTAGAGGGCAAGTATGGGGTGCGAATTGAAGATGACCTCTTGATCACAGAGACAGGATGTACAATCTTGACCCTAGCCCCGAAAGAATTGATTGTCATTTGAGAAATCAGACAATTTGTGATAGAATAAAACGAATAATAAAATAATGAAGAGGTAATCATAGACATGATTGATGCAAGTAAATTAAGAGCAGGTATGACCTTTATTGCTCCAGATGGCAAACTTCTCCGTGTATTGGATGCAAGCCACCACAAACCAGGTAAGGGAAATACGATCATGCGTATGAAATTGCGCGATGTTCGTACAGGTTCAACCTTTGATACCACCTACCGTCCAGATGAAAAATTTGAACAAGCGATTATTGAAACACGTGTCGCAACCTATCTTTATCAAATGGATGAGACTGCCTACTTCATGGATACCGAGTCATTTGATCAGTATGAAATTCCAGTAGCAAGTGTCAAAGAAGAATTGCTCTATATTCTTGAAAATTCAGAAGTGAAAATTCAATTCTACGGAACAGAAGTGATCGGTGTAACTGTTCCTACAACTGTTGAATTGGTAGTGACAGAAACCCAACCATCAATCAAGGGGGCAACGGTGACTGGTTCAGGAAAACCAGCTACCCTAGAGACAGGTCTTGTGGTTAACGTACCAGACTTCATCGAAGTGGGTCAAAAATTAGTCATCAATACAGCAGAGGGAACCTACGTGTCACGTGCTTAGTCTCATTCCTCTTAGAAAGGATTTCTCATGGTAAAAGAAAATTTAGGCGAAATCGTTATTGCACCTCGTGTTTTGGAGGTGATTACAGGGATTGCATCTGCTAAAGTGGAGGGTGTGTATTCGCTACACAACAAAAAAGTAAGAGATGGCTTATCCAAGACTGCCTTAAACCGTGGTGTCTATCTTCAGACAGATGAAGCAGGAGATGTGACAGCCGATATCTATGTGTATCTCGAATATGGTGTCAATGTTCCGACAGTATCAATGAATATCCAACGTGCAGTAAAAACAGCCGTTGCCAACTATGCGGATGTCATTGTGAAAACGGTTAATATTCATGTAGACGGTATCGTACCAGATAAGACACCAAAACCAGACTTAAAAGACTTGTTTGGTGAGGACTTTCTAGATGAAGAATAAGCAACATGAATCACGGCACTATTTGCGTCGATGTGCTCTTCAGGCGATTGTGTCCTTAGAATTTGGTCAGGAGCCTATTCAAGCTGCCCAGTTTGCCTATTGTTATGACGATGAGGGAGAGCAAGAGGTGGAGCTTCCCCTCTTTCTACTGAACTTGGTCACAGGAGTTTCAGATGTACGAGAAGAGATTGATACTCAATTGATGACGCGTTTGAAAGCAGGTTGGACCTTGGAACGCCTGACCTTGATTGATAAAAACATTATGCGTTTGGGTCTTTTTGAAATCCTGCATTGCAAAGAAACTCCTGATCGTGTAGCGGTCAATGAGGCAATTGAGCTCGCAAAAGAATTTTCAGACCCGGCTTCTGCAAAATTTATCAACGGTGTCTTAAGTCAATTCATAGAAAAAGAAGGCGAGCCTACAGTTGCTATTTCGTAGCACTTTCTTTGTCCCCTCTTCTTACTAGACAAGGAACAATCACCCAGAAACAGGTGTATGTCAATTCAGTTGCTTCTGGGTTTTCAGCAAATATCAAAAGCTCTCCAAAACTTCTGTATGATATACTCCCCTTATAGTGGACAGTGAAAAAACAAAAATTCACTAGAAGTGATATACTCCCCTTATA
>NZ_JBUEQR010000086.1:0-4551 GCF_054968985.1 Streptococcus sp. 1F3
GCACTATGAACTTTATCAATTTCTCTTGTTCCATTTCCAAGAGAAAAACTCAGATCATTTCTTCGAACTCATCGAACAGGAAATAGCCTCTGTTAATCCTATTTTCCAGACGGTATTTAAGACTTTTCTAAAGGATAAAGACAAGGTTTTAAACGCCATGGAATTGCCTTATTCCAACGCCAAACTGGAAGCTACCAATAATCTCATCAAAGTCATCAAGCGCAATGCCTTTGGATTCAGGAACTTTGAAAACTTTAAGAAACGCATTTTGATTGCTTTAAACGTAAAGAAAGAGAGAACGAAGTTCGTCCTCTCACGATGTTAGCTTTTCATCTACCCACTACAGTTGACAAAGAGCCAAAAAACTTTGGATTACTCCAAAGTTTCTTACCTATCGTATTATGGATAAATGTAGCCAGTTACACCGTCAGCTGCTGGATTAAACCATCCACGGAAATCTGCTAAATATTGGTTTCCTGCATAGTTTGATTCAACAACTCGAACCTCTGAACCATTCACTTCTGTAACAACTGCTACGTGACCATAAGCACCTGAAGTCCAAACTGCAACCGCTCCGACTTGCGGAGTTGAACCTGTACGGAAACCAGCTGCAGATGCTGAATACATCCATTGATTTGCATTCCCCCAGTAGTTTCCAACCCAAGGTGCGGCCTGTTTTACACCCCAAGTACATTGACCTACTGGGTAGGTGTTGCTTGCATCATAAGAAACGGATTGACGAACTGGTGCCACTGCCACACTGCCTGTAGAAACTGCTACACTTGCTTGGGGAGCAGGAGCCTCCGGTGTGCTTACCACTACATTTGTTACAACTGCTTGTTGCTGTTGTTGTGCTACGGCTGCTTGTTGTGCCTGATAAGCTGCTTGTGCTGCCGCAGCTGCCTGTGCTGCAGCTTGTGCAGCTGCTTTTTCTTCAAGCAAGGCTTGCTTTTCATCTTCTGCTGTCGCTTTTTCAACGGCAAGATTCAATTGCGCCACTTTCAAAGCTGCTTTTTGAGTATTTAACTCTTGTGAAGCATCATCTAATTTTTTCCAGTTTGCCTCAACCACATTGATGGCTTCCTGATTCGATTTTTGCTTTTCTGCAATTGTCTCTTTATCAGCCTTTTGTTGCTCCAGCATACGGTTATTAGCTGAAACAATCTCACGCATAGCATTTATACGAGACACAGCATCAACAATTGATTTTGAATCGAGAATCGTGTTAATATAACTAGTTGCTGAACCATCTGTCTGTGCACTACGAGCCTGTTTTTTCAAGGCTTCATCGCGTGACACAATATCTCCAGCTAATTTTTCAATTTCTGCACTCAATGCTTGAGACTCTGCTTGCAAACGTTCATTTTCAGCTGTCAAGTTAGATTGTTCTGCGATAATAGAGTCCACTTTCGATTGGATTTCATCAACCTGTGCTTGTGCACTAGCCTGTTGATCCGCAATTTCTTTAATCTTATTATCTTGAGCTGCAATCTTGCTATCTGTATCATCTGCCTCAACTACCAATACATTTCCAATACTCGTTAAAACAATAGTGCTCAGTAGCAAGCTTGCTAAGATTTTTTTCTTCATAGGTTCGTTAAACTCCTCCACTCTTTCTGACTATACCATTCTATCAAAAAAATCACGCAAATATATTACGTGATTGTTACATTTTTATGTCTTATTTGTGATGTAAAAAACTTCTCTAATACCGGGTGTAAGATTAATAATAATAGGGAATTAAAAAGTAAAGTTGGCACCAAGCTATACACGACAAAGATAAACATCGATAAATTGGATACTTCAAATAGACGAGCAAATAAGAATGCTCCAAATTCGACTACAAAAATGACAACTAATAAGATGATATGATTGGTCAGGCGCTTGAATTTTAAACTCTGATAGAAATAATCAATCAGATAGATAGCTAATGGAAACAAGGTCACAAAAACACCCAATATATTTAAATAGTAACTATCATACAAAAAACCAACTATCGTAAACATTGCAACATTGTAAAAAGTGGGAATGTAGAGAACAGAGAATAATCCTATAATCAATAAAAAGTGACTGGATACATAAATGATTCCGGGTGTCAAATTGATAAACAGAGTAGATAACTGCCCATCTATCACAAAAGATAAAAGCAAGAGGAAAGGAATAAAATACTTCACATTCTTTTTCATTTCCCATCTCCTACGACCAAAACGGAATAAATATTGGAAAAATTCGCAGTAGGCTCGACATATAACTCGCGACTCAAATCACTGCTACTTGTCTTGACAGACCTCACTTTTCCAATCTGGATATTAGACGGTGTGGCCCCAGCCAAGTCACTTGTCACGACATTACTACCAACTGCAATCTCATCAGTACTATTTAATTGACTAATAATAAAGCTATTGGTATCTGTATCGTATCCTGTTAAAATACCATAAATATTCGTAGTTCCTGCTGCAATTTTCACAGGAATCTTGGTGACTTTATCCGAATTAGACAATAATTTAACATCCGTTACATCATCATAGATACGTTCAACAATTCCTATCAAACCACCGTTTGACACCACTAGCATCTCCTCGGTCAAACCATCTTTTTTTCCTAAATCAATCGTCAATTGCGTATTCCAAGAAACCGGGGTCCGTACAGAAACCAAGCCCACAAGAACCTCCTTATCTTCATAACGATGTGTCATTCCAAGAGTTTCTCTTAAACTATCATTTTCTTTTTTAATCGTATCTAGCTCTGCAACCTGACTTTCTAATGTGGTTAAAGAGCTTTTCAATTCCTTATTCTCATCATAAGTCTCTATCAACTCCCCAATCACATCACCTTGTTCTGAGAAAAAGCGAATGGGCTTAGAAAGGAATTGATTCACATAGGACAATGAGGTATGGATAGCATTTGACACATAGGGAATATCCAAACGTTTATTCACTGTCAAGAATAATAAGGAAAAAGATAAAATCAACAGCACCGAACTTACAACAATCAATTTAGCAACTTTATTCATCTCTTAGTAAACCTCATACAATCCAAGCAATTGTTTATACAATAAAACGAGAATATCATTCGATAATCTCGTTAAACAACGGAGAATAAGGGATTCGAACCCTTGCGCCAGTTACCCGACCTAACGATTTAGCAAACCGTCCTCTTCAGCCTCTTGAGTAATTCTCCATTTTATAAATGGGCACGAGTGGAATCGAACCACCGACCTCACGCTTATCAGGCGTGCGCTCTAACCATCTGAGCTACGCGCCCAAACATATGTTTGGTATTTGGATAGTATCCAAAAGCGGGTGACGAGAATCGAACTCGCGACAACAGCTTGGAAGGCTGTAGTTTTACCACTAAACTACACCCGCATTTTATTCCCAATAAATGGCGCGAGACGGAATCGAACCGCCGACACATGGAGCTTCAATCCATTGCTCTACCAACTGAGCTACCGAGCCATATCCACAATCTAATTGCGGGAGCAGGATTTGAACCTACGACCTTCGGGTTATGAGCCCGACGAGCTACCTAGCTGCTCCATCCCGCGCTATTTATACTAAAAGGAGGATGTGGGATTCGAACCCACGCACGCTTTTACACGCCTGACGGTTTTCAAGACCGTTCCCTTCAGCCGGACTTGGGTAATCCTCCATATATGGACCTTGTAGGACTTGAACCTACGACCGCTCGGTTATGAGCCGAGAGCTCTAACCAGCTGAGCTAAAGGTCCAGCAAAAACAAATAGCGGCGAAGGGGATCGAACCCCCGACCTCCCGGGTATGAACCGGACGCTCTAGCCAGCTGAGCTACACCGCCAAAACAGCAATCGGGAAGACAGGATTCGAACCTGCGACACCTTGGTCCCAAACCAAGTACTCTACCAAGCTGAGCTACTTCCCGGAAGGATATCTCCCACTAAAAATAAATCTCCCCTAATGTCTCCATTAAGCGAGCCATGCACCCTAGAGGAGTCGAACCTCTAACCGCCTGATTCGTAGTCAGGTACTCTATCCAGTTGAGCTAAGGGTGCCTATTCATGCCGAGGACCGGAATCGAACCGGTACGATGTTGCCATCGCAGGATTTTAAGTCCTGTGCGTCTGCCAGTTCCGCCACCCCGGCCTCTGTAAGCGAACGACGGGATTCGAACCCGCGACCCCCACCTTGGCAAGGTGGTGTTCTACCACTGAACTACGTTCGCATCCCTTTATGCCGGCTACATGACTTGAACACGCGACCCTCTGATTACAAATCAGATGCTCTACCAACTGAGCTAAGCCGGCCTATTTTCCTATGATGCGGGTTAAGGGACTTGAACCCCCACGCCCGAAAGCGCCAGATCCTAAATCTGGTGCGTCTGCCAATTCCGCCAAACCCGCAATGACCCGTGCTGGGCTCGAACCAGCGACCCTTTGATTAAAAGTCAAATGCTCTACCAACTGAGCTAACGAGTCGAGTATTGAATCAACGGTCCCGACGGGAATCGAACCCGCGATCTTCGCCGTGACAGGGCGACGTGATAACCGCTACACTACGGGACCTATGGGAGTTA
>NZ_JBUEQR010000087.1:0-2328 GCF_054968985.1 Streptococcus sp. 1F3
CCGTCAAGTCTGTACGAGCATCAATAGCGGTTTTCTTTGCTTCCGCTGCCTTATCAATTTCTGACTTAGCATTGGTCTTAGCTGTCGCATCTGGTTTAATGGCATTGATACTTGTGATACCTGCGTCCTTAGCTGTCGCTACATCCGCATTAGTGGTTGCCGCATCAACTGCGTCCTTGGCTTTCTTGACTTCTGCATCAACGGCATCCTTAGCTGATTGCTTTTCTTCGTTAGTTAGATCAGAACGAGCATCAATCTCTGCCTTTTTAGCTTCCGCTACCTTATCAATTTCTGACTTAGCGGTGGTCTTAGCTGTCGCATCTGGTTTAATGGCATTGATACTTGTGATACCTGCGTCCTTAGCTGTCGCTACATCCGCATTGGTAGTTGCCGCATCAACGGCATCCTTGGCTTCCTGAGCTTTTGCATCAACTGCATCCTTAGCTGATTGCTTTTCCTCGTCCGTCAAGTCTGTACGAGCATCAATGGCGGTTTTCTTTGCTTCTGCTGCCTTATCAATTTCTGACTTAGCGGTGGTCTTGGCTGTCGCATCTGGATGGATGGCAGAAATAGCTGTGGTGCCATCAGTTTGAGCCTTCGTAACGGCATCATTGGTAGTTGCCGCATCAACGGCATCCTTGGCTTCCTGTGCTTTTGCATCAACGGCATCCTTAGCCGCTCGCTTTTCTTCATCCGTCAAGTCTGTACGAGCATCAATAGCGGTTTTCTTTGCTTCCGCTGCCTTATCAATTTCTGACTTAGCGGTGGTCTTAGCTGTCGCATCTGGATTGATGGCAGAAATAGCTGTGGTACCGGCAGTTTGAGCCTTCGTAACGGCATCATTGGTAGTTGCCGCATCAACGGCATCCTTGGCTTCCTGTGCTTTTGCATCAACGGCATCCTTAGCTGATTTCTTTTCTTCGTTAGTTAGATCAGAACGAGCATCAATAGCAGTTTTCTTTGCCTCTGCCGTCTTATCAATTTCTGACTTAGCGGTGGTCTTAGCTGTCGCATCTGGATGGATGGCATTGATACTTGTGATACCTGCGTCCTTAGCAGTCGCTACATCCGCATTAGTGGTTGCCGCATCAACTGCATCCTTGGCTTTCTTGACTGCTGCATCAACTGCATCCTTAGCTGCTTGCTTTTCTTCGTCCGTCAAGTCTGTACGAGCATCAATCTCTGCCTTTTTAGCTTTCGCTGCCTTATCAATTTCTGACTTAGCGGTGGTCTTAGCTGTCGCATCTGGATGAATGGCAGAAATAGCTGTGGTGCCATCAGTTTGAGCCTTCGTAACGGCATCATTGGTAGTTGCTGCATCAACGGCATCATTGGCTTCCTGAGCTTTTGCATCAACGGCATTCTTAGCTGCTCGCTTTTCTTCATCCGTCAAGTCTGTACGAGCATCAATAGCGGTTTTCTTTGCTTCCGCTGCCTTATCAATTTCTGACTTAGCGGTGGTCTTAGCTGTCGCATCTGGATGAATGGCAGAAATAGCTGTGGTACCATCAGTTTGAGCCTTCGTAACGGCATCATTGGTAGTTGCCGCATCAACGGCATCATTGGCTTCCTGTGCTTTTGCATCAACTGCATCCTTAGCGGCTCGCTTTTCTTCATCAGTTAGATCAGAACGAGCAGCAATCTCTGCCTTTTTAGCTTCCGCCGCCTTATCAATTTCTGACCTAGCGGTGGTCTTGGCTGTCGCATCTGGATGGATGGCATTGATACTTGTGATACCTGCGTCCTTAGCAGTCGCTACATCCGCATTAGTAGTTGCCGCATCAACTGCATCCTTGGCTTCCTGTGCTTTTGCATCAACGGCATCCTTAGCCGCTCGCTTTTCTTCATCCGTCAAGTCTGTACGAGCATCAATGGCGGTTTTCTTTGCCTCTGCTGCCTTGTCAATTTCTGACTTAGCGGTGGTCTTAGCTGTCGCATCTGGATTAATGGCAGAAATAGCTGTGGTACCGGCAGTTTGAGCCTTCGTAACGGCATCATTGGTAGTTGCCGCATCAACGGCATCCTTGGCTTCCTGTGCTTTTGCATCAACGGCATCCTTAGCTGCTCGCTTTTCTTCATCCGTCAAGTCTGTACGAGCATCAATAGCGGTTTTCTTTGCCTCTGCCGCCTTATCAATTTCTGACTTAGCGGTGGTCTTGGCTGTCGCATCTGGATGGATGGCATTGATACTTGTGATACCTGCGTCCTTAGCAGTCGCTACATCCGCATTAGTCGTTGCCGCATCAACGGCATCCTTGGCTTCCTGAGCTTTTGCATCAACTGCATTCTTAGCGGCTTGCTTTTCCTCGTCCGTCAAGTCTGTACGAG
>NZ_JBUEQR010000088.1:0-12931 GCF_054968985.1 Streptococcus sp. 1F3
TTGAAAACTTTAAAAAACGCATTTTGATTGCTTTAAACGTAAAGAAAGAGAGAACGAAGTTCGTCCTCTCACGATGTTAGCTTTTCATCAACCCACTACAGTTGACAAAGAGCCAAGATTCAAGGAGTTTTCGTTTTTACATTTTTTCAGGAGCTTCAACACCGAGGAGGCGGAGGGCTTCTTTTAGAACGATAGCTGTTGCATAGGCTAGGGCAAGTCGGCTATCACGTTCTGGATTTTCATCAAGGATGCGGGTATGCGCATAGTATTTGTTAAAGGATTGGGCAAGATTGATGGCATATTTTGCAATCAAGGATGGGTCGTACTTATCCGCAGCTTTTTCGATGATTGTTGTGAAGTTTTGGAGATGTTTGATAATTTCCCAACTTTCTGCATCGGTTAATTGATAGTGGTTGTCAACTGCAGGGGTAAAGTTCCCCTTGCGAAGAATAGACTGGATTCGTGCATAAGCATATTGGACATAAGGTCCAGTTTCTCCTTCAAAGGATACCATGGCTTCCAAGTCAAAATCATATCCATTTTCGCGATCTGTTTTGAGATCAAAGAATTTTACAGCACCGACCCCAACAGCTTCTGCGACTGCTTCCCTATTTTCTAAATCGGGATTTTTTTCCTGGATTTGGGATAGGGCACGGGCAACAGCTTCATCAAGGGTTGGTTCTAAGAGGATAATATTTCCTTTACGAGTGGATAATTTTTTCTTATTTTTAGTCACCAGACCAAAACTGATATGAAGCAGATCCTCACTCCAGCTAAGTCCCATTTCTTTAAGAACAGCTTTCAATTGCTTGAAGTGGTTGGCTTGTTCTTGACCCACGACATAAATATTTTTATCAAAGTCGTACTGTTCTTTGCGGTAGAGGGCAGTAGCAATATCACGGGTGATATAGAGGGTCGCACCATCTGATTTCATGATGAGGGCCGGTGGTAGATTGTAGTCTTCGAGGTCGACAATCATCGCCCCATTTGATTCTTGCAGGAGGTCCTTTTCTTTAAGAATCTCAATCCCCTTGTTCATTTTATCGTTATAGAAAGCCTCTCCTTGGATGTGGTCAAAGCGAATATGTAGCTTATCGTAAATACGGTTAAACTCGACCAAGCTCTCATCGCGGAACCATTGCCAGAGCGCAAGAGCTTCTGCGTCACCGTCTTCTAATTTCTTAAACCATTTGCGTCCTTCTTCATCCAATTCAGGATTTTCATCAGCTTCAGCATTGATGCGGACATAGAGTTTGAGCAGTTCAGAAATTGGATTGGCTTCAACAGCAGCCTTATCTCCCCATAATTTGTAGGCAACAATTAAGAGACCAAACTGTTTGCCCCAGTCTCCCAAATGGTTGATCCGAAGTGCCCGATAGCCCATTTTTTCATAGATGTTTGCAAGGGCATCTCCAATAACGGTCGAACGCAAGTGACCAACGGAGAAAGGTTTTGCGATATTTGGGCTAGACATGTCAATCGTGATATTTTTTCCATGTCCACGCTCTTGTTGTCCGTAGTGCTCTTTTTCTTTGATGACCTGAGTCAAGGTTGCGTGTGAAATGGCAGCCTTATCCAAGAAAAAGTTGACGTAAGGTCCGGTTGCAACTACTTTTTCAAATCCATCAGTATCTAGTTTTTCAGCGATGGCAGCTGCAATAGCTTGAGGCGCTTTGCGTTCAACTTTTGCTAACGAAAAAGCTGGGAAAGCAATGTCGCCCATTTCAGATGATTTAGGTTTTTCTAATAGTCCATAAATGGTTTCTAGGTCGAGACTAGGAATGGTCGTTGCTAGTTTTTCAGCAACAAGCATTTTTTGATTCATAATAAACCTCCAGAGTTATTCATTCTATTTTAACACATTTCTGCTTTTACGCATGAGAAAACGGCTAAAATTTGTTATAATATTCATAATGATACAGTTAGTTAGAGGTAGATGAGTGAGTAAAGCAGAACGACAACAGCTAATTCAAACGATGATTCGTCAAGAAAAGATTCGAACTCAGGCAGAAATCAAGCAGGGACTTGAACGACATGGAATTTCCGTAACCCAGACGACCCTGTCACGAGACTTGCGGGAATTGGGGCTGGTGAAGATGCATGAAAAAGGACAGTCTTATTATAGCTTGCCAACGAGTGAAGCAGGGATAGCTTTTAGTCAATTGTTGGCTCAGTATGCCTATAAGGTAGAGCGGGCAAGTTTTATCTTAGTGCTCCATTCAGAATTGGGAGAGGCGGCCCTAATGGCGAATATCATTGATATTGAAAGACCTGCGACTATTTTGGGAACCTTGGCAGGTGCGGATACCTTGCTCGTCATTTGTCGCGATGAAGAGGCGGCGAAACAGGTTGAAGCGGAGATAAATTCTTATTTAGATTGAGAGGGGAGAGATGACAAAAGAAAAAATTTCACCCGGAATGCAACAGTATCTGGATATAAAAGCTCATTATCCAGATGCTTTTTTACTATTTCGTATGGGTGATTTCTATGAACTATTTTATGATGATGCAGTAGAGGCAGCCCAAATTTTGGAATTGGCCTTGACTAGTCGCAATCGCAATGCAGAAAATCCAATTCCGATGGCAGGTGTCCCTTATCATGCAGCCCAGCAATATATTGATACCTTGGTTGATTTGGGGCATAAGGTTGCAGTTGCAGAGCAGGTAGAAGACCCCAAGACAGCGGTGGGTGTTGTCAAGCGAGAAGTGGTACAAATTATCACGCCTGGAACGGTTGTAGATTCTTCAAAGATTGGCTCAGAAAGCAATTTCTTAGTTGCTATCGAGCGCGAGGGGGCAACCTATGCCTTGGCTTATATGGATGTGGCAACAGGGCAATTCTTTGTGACGAGCTTGGATGACTTCATGAGCTTGTGCGGGGAGATTCGCAATCTACGGGCGCGTGAATTGGTCATTGGCTACCAATTACCAGAAGAGGAGGAGTTGGTCCTTACCAGCCAGATGAATCTTCTCTTATCGTATGAGGATACGGTAGCAGATGATGTTCAGTTGATTGATCTCTCCTTGATTGAAGTAGAGAAAAAAGCTGCAGGAAAGCTGCTCAACTATGTCTTGCGGACACAGTTGCGTGATTTGGTACATTTGCAAAAGGTTCAACATTATGAAATTAAGGACTATTTGCAAATGGATTATGCAACCAAGTCTAGCCTTGACCTGTTAGAGAATGCTCGTACAGGAAAGAAACATGGTAGTCTCTATTGGCTTCTTGATGAGACCAAGACGGCTATGGGTTTACGCTTGTTGCGTTCTTGGATTGACCGTCCTCTTATTGACCGGACGAAAATTGAATCGCGCCAGCGTGTCGTTCAGGTCTTTCTTGACTATTTCTTTGAGCGTAGTGACTTAATTGAGGGCTTAAAAGGGGTGTATGACATCGAACGCTTGGCTAGTCGTGTCTCCTTTGGTAAAACCCTGCCCAAAGACTTGCTCCAGTTGGCGCAGACACTGGCGAATGTTCCTGCAATTAAGGCTATTTTGGAGCAGATAAACGAGCCTGCTCTTGCCCCATTGATTGCGGGACTAGATGCGATTCCAGAACTCCATGCTCTGATTAGTGAAGCAATTGATCCGGAGGCTCAGGGCTCGATTACAGACGGTGATATTATCAAAACGGGCTTTGATACAACCTTAGATCAGTACCGCTTGGTTATGAGAGAAGGGACAGGTTGGATCGCTGAAATAGAAGCTAAGGAGCGAGCAAATTCAGGAATTAACAATCTGAAAATTGATTATAATAAAAAAGACGGTTACTATTTCCATGTGACCAACTCCAATAGAAATAATGTTCCAGAGCATTTTTTCCGTAAGGCAACCTTGAAAAATTCAGAGCGCTATGGTACGGAAGAATTAGCTAAAATTGAAGGGCAGATGCTTGAAGCTAGAGATAAATCAGCCCATCTAGAGTATGAAATCTTCATGCGTATCCGCCAAGAGGTTGAAAGGTATATCGGTCGTTTGCAGCGTTTGGCTCGGGTCATTGCAACGATTGATGTACTTCAATCCTTTGCTGTGGTTGCAGAAAAACAGCGCTATATATGTCCTCATTTTACCGATAGCCACCAGTTAGCCATTGAGCAGGGACGGCATGCGGTCGTCGAAAAAGTCATGGGCAAGCAGACCTATATTCCCAACTCGATTGTTCTTGATGAAACAACCAATATGCAGCTGATTACTGGACCAAATATGAGCGGTAAGTCCACTTATATGCGTCAGTTGGGTATGATGATTATCATGGCGCAAATGGGGTCTTATATACCTGCTGAGCAAGCGACATTGCCGATTTTTGATGCCATCTTTACGCGGATTGGGGCTGCTGATGATTTGGTTAGCGGTCAGTCTACCTTTATGGTGGAGATGATGGAGGCAAATAAAGCAGTTCGGTTGGCTAGTGAGCGTTCCTTGATTCTCTTTGATGAACTAGGACGCGGTACTGCGACCTATGATGGAATGGCACTGGCTCAGTCTATTATCGAATATATCCATGATCGTATCGGAGCAAAAACGCTCTTTGCAACTCACTATCATGAATTGACCGACTTAAGCGAAACCTTGCTTCATTTGGAAAATGTCCATGTTTCGACATTAGAAAATGACGGTCAGGTGACCTTCTTACATAAGATTGCACCAGGACCAGCAGACAAGTCCTACGGGATTCATGTGGCAAAAATAGCTGGCATGCCTGATGAACTGTTGCAGCGTGCAGATACCATTTTGAAATCTTTAGAAAATCAGGTTCAAGTCCCACAGGAAATGGAGAAGGTCAATCAGGTAGAAACAACAGGACAATTGAATCTCTTTACGGAGGAACATCCAGCGCTTGAGCAATTAGCCACACTTGATGTGTATAGCATGACCCCGCTCGAAGCCATGAATGCCTTAGCAGAATTAAAGAAATTGCTGTAAGAGTAGAATAGTATGCGAAAACCTAGCGTTTCACGAACCATCCGAATGTACTTTAAAAACGATTCGGATGGTTTTTTATAGCATTTTTTGAGACCTAGAGTCAAAAATGAGGAATGAGACTCCAAAGGGGGTACTTTCTTTTACACTACCTAAGAAAAAATTAAACGAAATGAGTTGTTGAAATAAACGGAGTATTAGTGTCTCGAGATGAAAAACAACCATATAGACAACCGGTCTTACCATATAAGCAATTGCTATTGAAATTCACTAGTAAAGGGTGTTTAATTAAAGATAAGAAAGGAGTTTCTATGAAAGTAAGAGTAAGGATTGATCCAAAGGTTGCAGAAGATCAAGTTACGATTGAAGCACATAGCATGACCCCCACCGTCTCAGATTTAGTCTCCTATATCAGACAGTGGGAGAAACAGCCGACAAACCTAAAGGTGAGAAGGGGGAGGGAGGTCTATTTTTTTGAATGGGGCGATATTACTAGGTTCTATCTAGAAAATCGTATATTGCAGGTCAAAGTGCATGGTGTCTCTTACCAATCATCTTTGCGACTATATCAAGTCAAAGAGATGTTGCCGGAGTATTTCCTGCAAATTTCCCAATCGGAAATCATCAATTTACACCAATTGGACCATTTACAATTAACGACAAATGGTCTTGTCAAACTTATCTTAAAAAATAAGGATGTGACTTATTCATCACGTCGTTATCTTAAAACGATCAAGGAGGTCTTGCATCTATGAAGCGCTATCTTTATTCCGCTAGTCTAGGTATTAGCATTGGCGTAAGTACTTCGCTCGTCATGTCTATCTGTTTTGGGCAAGGAGACTATCTCCCCTTTAATCCAACCTCAACCATGGGACGCTATTATCTAAATCACTTTAATCCTGTAGAACATATGTTTATATCAGTTCTTATTTGGGCTACGATTGGTTTGTTATTTCAAGCAGCAGATTGGATCTTTAAGCAAGATTGGAGTTTGGTGAAGATGACCCTTACTCATTTTTTTCTAACAGCAGTTGGCTTTACTTCTCTGGCTTTGCTGGCAGGGTGGTTTCCAATTAATCCTTTTTGGATTCTAGTCTTTGAGAGTATCTTCATTCTCATCTATATCCTTATCTTTTTTATCAATTACCAATCAATGAGAAAGCAGATAGAAACGATTAACCAGAAATTGGAGAAATAAATGTTTTTTGCAGAAGCAAGTGCTTCTAGAAGAATTTATCTTTTTTCTGAGCTTTTAGACCGTATTATAAACTAAAAGTCTATAAAGGCTGCTCCATAAAGAGCACAGTAGGGGGAGGGTGCTCTACGACAAACTCATGAAGAAAACCTCATCTTTCAGAAATCATATTTTCAATATTGCCGTCAGTTTTTTGTAAAAAACATGAGATAATAGCTTTGGAAATGAGGGCTTTCCCCTGTTAAAGTGTACGTTTTGTGAAAAAAATTTGAAAAAATGTATGTAGCTAGAAAATCGTTACATACATTTTCTTCATGCGTACGGCGTGTGGGTGCTTTTTTATATCCATTCAAATGATGGACTTTATGGTATAATAGTATAATAGGGGCATTAGAAAGGCAGGAATAAATTATGGCAACGATTATTGAATTACCAGAAGTCCTAGCCAATCAGATTGCAGCAGGAGAAGTCATTGAGCGCCCAGCTAGTGTGGTCAAGGAATTGGTAGAAAATTCAATCGATGCAGGTTCTACCCAAATTAGCATCAGTATTGAAGAATCAGGATTAAAAACAATCGACATTAGCGACAATGGAGAAGGAATAGCACCTGATCAGGTATCGCTATCCCTTCGTCGTCATGCAACCAGTAAAATTAAAAGCCAGTCAGACCTATTTCGGATTCGAACCTTAGGTTTTCGTGGCGAGGCTCTGCCCTCTATAGCCTCTGTTAGTCGGATTCGCATTGAGACTGCGACAGCAGGAGTAGACCATGGACTTGTGCTTGAAGCAGCAGCAGGACAAGTGACGAGAGAAGAGATAATGAGCCGCCCTGTCGGTACACGAATGATAGTGGAGGACTTGTTCTATAATACGCCTGCACGGCTTAAGTATGTTAAGAGCCAGCAGGCAGAACTATCCCATATTGTGGATGTGGTCAATCGGTTGAGTTTAGCCCATCCGGATATTGCTTTTAGTTTGAACAATGAGGGGCGAAACTTGATTCAGACAGCGGGTACCGGCAATCTTCGTCAGGCAATCTCCGGTGTTTATGGGATTGCATCGGCTAAAAAAATGATAGAAATTGAAGCAGAGGACTTGGATTTCCGAGTGACAGGTTATGTGTCTTTGCCAGAATTGACACGAGCTAACCGCAATTATATCAGTATTTTTATTAATGGGCGCTATATCAAGAATTTCTTACTCAACCGTGCTATTTTGGATGGATATGGGAGCAAACTCATGGTCGGCCGTTTTCCACTAGCTGTCATTGCGATTCAAATTGATCCTTATTTAGCAGATGTTAATGTTCATCCGACCAAGCAGGAGGTGAGGATTTCTAAAGAAAAGGAATTGATGGCTCTGATCCGTGAGGCGATTGCAGGAGCGCTCAAGGAGCAAGACCTGATTCCAGACGCTTTGGAAAATCTTGCTAAATCAAGTACCAGAACGAAGATCAAGACTGAGCAAGTAACTCTTCCCTTAAAGGAAAGTAATCTGTATTACGACACAGTTCGTCAGGATTTCTTTGTCAAACCTCAAATGATTTCCGAAGAGATGGAGGAGCCTGAAGTTGTCAAGCGACTTGACAATGAAGTTGACAAGGATGACAACACAGTTGACAGCGAACTTGACAAACCAGTCAATATTAAATTTGCCCAACGAGAAGAAAGAGCAACCGCTGATAAAGAGCATCCAAGCCTTGGAAGAAAAGAACTGGCAAAATTAGCGGATCAATTAGAAAGCGAAGAAACCTCAACCTTTCCTGAATTGGAATATTTCGGACAAATGCACGGTACCTACCTATTTGCTCAAGGACAGGCAGGTCTTTATATCATCGATCAACACGCAGCTCAAGAGCGGGTCAAGTATGAGGAATACCGTGACAGTATTGGAAATGTAGACAATTCTTCCCAGCAACTCTTGGTTCCTTATATCTTTGATTTTCCAGCAAATGATGCCCTGACCCTCAAGCAAAAATTGGATGACTTGTGTCAAGTTGGTGTCAACCTAGAGGAATATGGTGTTCACCAATTCATTTTACGGGAGCACCCGATTTGGATGAAAGAAGATGAAATTGAATCAGCTGTCTATGAGATGTGCGATATGCTCTTATTGACAGATGAAGTATCGATTAAGCGTTATCGAGCAGAACTGGCTATCATGATGTCTTGTAAACGCTCAATTAAGGCGAACCATTCTTTGGATGATTATTCAGCTCGGCATTTGCTACGGCAATTAGGGACCTGTAAAAATCCCTATAATTGTCCACACGGGCGACCAGTTCTTGTTCATTTTACAAGGTCAGATATGGAAAAAATGTTTCGACGCATTCAGGAAAATCATACTAGTCTGCGTGAATTAGGCAAATATTAGGTAAAAGAAAGAATATATGTACGACTATATCAAAGGAATATTAACCAAAATAACTGCTAAGTATATTGTAGTTGAGACAGGGGGAATTGGTTTTGTCTTGCAAGTTGCCAATCCCTATGCTTATTCAGGAAGTGTGAATCAGCAGGTGACTGTTTACAGCCATCAAGTCATTCGAGACGATGCACATCTGTTGTATGGTTTTCGAACGGAGGCAGAAAAATCAGTCTTTTTGAGCTTGATTTCTGTTTCAGGAATTGGACCGACAACGGCTCTTGCCATTATTGCAGTTGATGATAATGACGGCTTGGTACGGGCAATTGAGCAAAAAAATATTACGTACTTGACTAAGTTTCCAAAGATTGGTAAAAAAACAGCCCAGCAAATGGTACTGGATTTGGAAGGGAAGTTTGTTCTCTCCAATCAGACTGAGCTTCCAAGTGTGGCAGTTGAAGAGTCAGTCAATATTGCTCTTGATGAAGCGATGGAAGCGATGGAGGCTTTGGGATACCGTCCGGCTGAATTGAAAAAAATTAAGAAATTCTTTGAGGGAACAACAGATACGGCTGAAAACTATATCAAGTCAGCCCTCAAGATGTTGATGAAATAGGTAGAAAATGAATGAAGCGATGTGGTTGGGTGAAAGAAAATAATCCCTTATATGTATCTTACCATGATGATGAGTGGGGGCGACCTGTCAAGGACGATCGACTTCTTTTTGAGCTCCTCTGCCTAGAAAGTTATCAAGCTGGTCTAGCTTGGGAGATAGTGCTTCATAAACGGGAGATCTTTCGTCAAGTTTTCCACGACTATGATGTGGCAAAAGTCGCACAAATGACTGATAGTGAGCTAGAAAAGCTACTAGAAAATCCGGCTATTATCCGCCATAGGGGTAAGATCTTTGCTACTCGGCAGAATGCACAAGCCTTTTTAAACATTCAGAAAGAGTATGGAACTTTTGTAGCTTATCTCTGGTCTTGGGTTGACTTTACACCAATTGACAACCTTGTAAAGGATTATCGGAAGGTTCCCAGCAGGACGGCATTATCCGAGCAATTGTCCCAGGACTTGAAAAAGCGAGGCTTTAACTTTGTAGGTCCAGTCTGTATTTACTCCTACATGCAGGCGACAGGTCTAGTCAATGATCATGAGCTAGATTGCCATGTTCGAAAGGCCACTCTGTAAAAACAGTTCCTCCTAGTTATTCAGACCTTTTGCTAAACTAGGATGTCATCATTAGGAAAAAGTTACGAATAATAAGATAAGGAGGTTGATATGAAGGCAGAGCTGATTGCAGTTGGTACGGAGATTCTGACAGGACAAATTGTGAATACCAATGTTCAATTCTTATCAGAAAAACTTGCTGAAGTAGGTATTGATGTCTTTTTTCATACCACAGTAGGCGATAATGAAGCACGTCTCTTGTCTGTCTTAGATATTGCTAGTAAGCGCAGTGAGCTGGTTGTTCTCTGCGGTGGCTTAGGGCCAACTGAAGATGATTTGACCAAGCAAACGCTGGCTAAGTTTTTAGGGAGAGGCTTGGTCTTTGATCAGGTAACTTTGGATAAATTAGACCGCTTTTTCGCAAGCAGAAAGGGACGGATCCGAACTCCGAATAATGAACGACAAGCCCAGCTGGTAGAAGGAAGCATCGCACTACATAATCCAGCAGGTCTGGCCGTAGGAGGTCTGATTGAGCAGGATAGTGTGACCTATATTGTATTACCTGGCCCACCTAGTGAATTAAAGGCAATGTTTACAGAAAGTTTACAGCCTTTACTATCTCATTCAAGGGAGAAGCTATATTCCCGTGTCTTACGCTTCTTTGGAATTGGTGAAAGTCAACTGGTGACAATTTTAGCAGATTTAATCGCATCTCAGACGGATCCAACGTTAGCTCCCTATGCTAAGACAGGAGAGGTTACCTTGCGTTTATCGACAAAGGCTGAAGAGGACGAGAGTGCTAATCAGAAATTGGACCAATTGGAAAGAGCAGTCTTAGCTCGAGAACCTCTCGCTACATGTTTATATGGATATGGTGAAGAGAACAGTTTGTCGAAAATAGTAGCTCGTGAATTAGAGGCGCAAAAAGTGAGTTTTGCGATTGTGGAAAATGTGACGGCCGGATCCTTGCAAGCAGGTTTGACACTTGATTTACAAAATCGTCATTTATTTAAAGGTGGCTTGGTAGTCAATGAAGAGGACATAACTGCTATAAGAGCAGAAGAATTGGCAGGTTTCATTTGTAAGGATTTAGATGCTTGCTTGGGTCTAGTCCTGTTAGGGAAGGTTAGTCCAGAATCTCAAATGGATCAGGTTATGGCGAACTACTTTATTGCCCTTTCTTTAAATGGTCAGGTGATTGTTCAAGAAGTTGATTTGGGAGGTTATACAGAGCAAGACATGCGTCAAATTGCCTGTTTACACGCCTTAAATGCTATGCGTAATATTTTGTTAAACCATAAATTTTTGCTATAATGAGCTAAGAAATCAGAAATAGAGGAGAAAGAAGTTGGCAAAAAAAACTAGTAAAAAATTAGAAGACATTACCAAAAAATTTGGGGATGAACGTAAGAAAGCCCTAGATGATGCATTAAAAACGATTGAGAAGGATTTTGGTAAGGGAGCCATCATGCGTCTCGGGGAGCGTGCTGAACAAAAAGTGCAGGTCATGAGTTCGGGAAGTCTGTCTATTGATATTGCCTTAGGGGCTGGTGGTTATCCGAAAGGAAGAATCATCGAAATTTATGGTCCAGAAAGTTCAGGTAAGACAACAGTAGCTCTTCATGCAGTAGCGCAAGCGCAGAAAGAAGGAGGCATTGCGGCCTTTATTGATGCGGAGCATGCTCTTGATCCAGCTTATGCTCAGGCACTTGGAGTTAATATTGATGAATTACTTCTATCCCAACCAGACTCTGGAGAGCAGGGGCTTGAAATTGCTGGCAAATTGATTGATTCAGGTGCGGTCGATCTTGTGGTTATTGACTCAGTTGCAGCCCTTGTTCCTCGTGCTGAGATTGACGGCGAAATTGGTGATAGCCATGTTGGTTTACAGGCCCGTATGATGAGCCAAGCAATGCGCAAGTTGTCTGCTTCCATCAATAAGACTAAGACAATCGCCATTTTTATCAACCAATTACGTGAAAAAGTCGGAGTGATGTTTGGCAATCCAGAAACAACTCCTGGCGGACGTGCGCTTAAGTTTTATGCTTCCGTTCGTATGGACGTTCGTGGAAATACTCAAATTAAGGGGAGTGGTGACCAAAAAGACACAAATGTCGGAAAAGAAACCAAGGTCAAAGTGGTAAAAAATAAGATTGCTCCTCCTTTCAAGGAAGCCATTGTGGAAATTATGTACGGTAAAGGGATTTCACAAACGGGTGAACTGATTGAGATTGGTAGCAATTTAGGTATTGTAAAAAAAGCAGGTGCTTGGTATTCTTACAATGACGAGAAGATTGGACAAGGTTCAGAAAATGCTAAGAAATACTTGGAGGACCATCCAGAAGTATTTGCAGAAATTGATCGTAAAATCCGTGTTCACTATGGCTTGATTGAGGATACAGGACCGGCTGAGGTTACTGAAAAGCCAGAAGCACCATCAGATATTCAAGACGTTGTTCTTGATTTGGACGGTGGGATTGAATTGGAAGATTAAGAATGAAAAGAGGTTGAGAGCTGCTTGCTTCCCTCTTTTTTGTAGAAAAATGTCATTTACGAATGTTTTTGGTCTTTTTTACGAAATAATGAGGTAAAAAATGGAAAATAGGTCTTTAGACTGAAGCCTTTCTATGGTATAATGGAGTATAATTTGTTTAAGACAATGTAGCAAAGGAGAGACTACATGATTAAAATTTATACAGTTTCAAGTTGTACAAGTTGTAAAAAAGCTAAGAATTGGCTCAATGCTCACCAATTATCATACAATGAACATAATTTAGGAAAAGAATCAATTAGCAAGGAAGAGATTTTAAATATCCTAACCAAGACGGAAAATGGCATTGCAAGTATTGTATCTTCAAAGAATCGTTATGCTAAGAATCTCGACTGTGACATTGAAGATTTAAGCGTCAACGAAGTGATTGACTTAATTACGGAAAATCCACGGATTTTAAAAAGTCCTATTTTAATTGATGAAAAGCGTCTTCAGGTAGGGTACAAAGAAGACGATATCCGTGCTTTTCTACCTCGTTCTGTGCGCAATGTGGAGAACGCACAGGCCCGTTTACGTGCGGCCCTATAAGATATATACTAGAGAGAAAAGTTTGATTTTTTGAATCAAACTTTTCTTACTTGCAGGGGGTCAGAAAAGAATGGAATAGAGTGTGTAAAAGTTTGTGAAATCGGCTATTATATAGGCACGCCAAACGCATGAAACTGAAATAGTTTCAGAAAAGGTATGTAAGCGATCTTATCATAGCGCCCAGTGCCTAAAAAGTGGTATCC